>CALCDK010000112.1 GCA_937900605.1 uncultured Olsenella sp. | reverse complement strand
CTCGTCCGCGGCGCCGACGGCGAGCCCTGGTCGATGACCGGCGAGCAGCTGGCCGGCAACGAGTACCTCCAGCCCGTCTTCGGCGACCAGGGCGAGAAGGGCCGCTTCATCTACGCCGACTACGTCACGCTCGACGACGGCACCGGCATCGTCCACTGCGCCCCGGGCCACGGCGTCGACGACTACCTCGCCGGCATGCGCTTCGGCATCCCCGTGGTCATGCCCGTCGACGACGACGGCCGCTTCTACGCGGGCGACGGCATGGGCACCGGCGGCCCCTGGTCCGGCATGGACGTCAACGAGGCCAACCCCGAAATCATCGAGTGGCTGCGCGAGCGCGGCACGCTGATCCTGCACGAGGACATCAACCACAGCTACCCGCACTGCTGGCGCTGCAAGGAGCCCGTCATCTTCCGCGCCACGAGCCAGTGGTTCGTCTCGATGGACAACGAGCTCGTCGGCGGCGGCACCCTGCGCCAGAGGGCGCTCGAGGAGCTCGGCCGCACCAGGTTCTACCCCGCGCACTCCGTCAAGCGCATCGGCTCCATGGTCGAGGGCCGTCCCGACTGGTGCATCAGCCGCCAGCGCAACTGGGGCGTCCCCATCCCGGCGTACACCTGCGCCGACTGCGGCGAGACCGTCATGAACGACGACACCCTCGACGCCGTCATCGAGCTGTTCCGCACGCAGGGCTCCGACCACTGGTTCACCGACGACCCCGCCACCTACCTGGGCGACGCGTGCACCTGCCCCAAGTGCGGAGGCCATCACCTCAAGCCCAACCGCGACATTCTCGACGTGTGGTGGGACTCCGGCGTCTCGCACACCGCCGTCTGCCGCCACCGCGACGAGCTCGCCTTCCCGGCCGACATGTACCTCGAGGGCTCCGACCAGCACCGCGGCTGGTTCATGAGCTCGCTCATGACCTCCGTCGGCGCCTATGGCCACGCCCCGTACAAGGCGGTCGTCTCCCAGGGCTTCACCCTCGACGGCCAGGGCCGCAAGATGTCCAAGTCCCTCGGCAACGTCATCGACCCCAACGCCGAGTGCGACGTGCGCGGCGCCGACGTCCTGCGCCTGTGGGTCTCCTCGGTCGACACCTCCACCGACGTCCCGTGCGACTCGCAGATCCTCGACCACGTCGGCGAGGCCTACCGCCGCTTCCGCAACACCTTCCGCTTCCTGCTCGGCGAGATCGAGGGCCAGTTCGACCCGGCCCGCGACGCCGTGGCCGCCGACGAGCTGCTGCCCTTCGACCGTCTCACGCTGGCCAGGCTCTGCCAGGTCCACGACCAGGTCACCGAGGCCTACGAGGGCTACCGCTTCAACGTGGTCTACCGCACCCTCTACGACTACGTGACGGAGCTCTCCAACGGCTACCTCAACGCCACCAAGGACCGCGTCTACTGCGGCGGCAAGGACTCCTTCGAGCGCCGCAGCGCCCTGAGCGTGTGGGCCCAGATCCTCTCCATGCTCGTCCACGACCTGCAGCCCATCCTCGCCTACACCTGCGACGAGGCCATGGCGTTCCTGCCCGAGTCGATCCGCGAGGGCCAGACCTACGCGGCCCTGCTCGACTGGTATCAGGCGCCCTGGGACCGCGAGGGCTACGAGCCGCTGCTGGCCGCCTACGAGGACGTCGTCGAGTCCCGAGCGGCCTTCACCAAGGCCTACGAGGAGGGCATCGCCAACGGCACGCTCGCCGAGAAGACCACCCAGGCGGCCCGCGCCCGCCTGAGCGCCCCGGCCGACGCCCTCGCGAGGCTGCGCGGCTGCGGCGTCGACCTCTCCGAGCCCTTCGTCTGCGCCGAGGTCGAGCTCGTCGAGGGCGAGGAGCTGTCCTGCTCCGTCGAGCCCGCCCACGGCGAGAAGTGCCCGCGCTGCTGGAACTGGCGCGAGCTCGGCGATGACGGCCTGTGCGCCCGCTGCCACGACGCCGTCGAGGCCTGCGAGGCCTAGCGTGTCGCAGCACGGACACGGCGGGCGCTCGCGTGGCGGGCTTCCTCGGCTGCGGGGTGCTCGTCGTGGCCCTCGACCAGGCCGCCAAGGCCTGGGCGCGCGCCACGCTCGTCCCCGGACGGCCCGTGACGCTCGTCCCGGGCGTGATGGACCTGTCGCTCGTCTACAACCGCGGCGCGGCCTTCTCGATGGGCGAGGGCGCAGGCGCGCTCTTCGTCCTGGTCGCCTGCGCGGTCCTGGCCTTCGGGCTGTGGGTCGCCGCGCGGCACACCGAGGTGCCGGCGCCGCTCGTGGCCCTTCTCGGCTGCGTGGCCGGCGATCGACCGCCTCGTCGCGGGCCAGGTCACGGACTTCTTCGCCACCACGTTCGTCCGCTTCGCGGTGTTCAACGTCGCCGACGTCTTCATCACCGTCGGCGTTGTCGCGGCGTTCGTCGTGTGGTGGCGCTGGGACTGCGCGCGCGAGCGCGGCTCCGGCGACGGGGGGCCTCGCGGCTGAGCGCGTCGCTTCGGTGTAGATGGTGCGCACGCCGCGCGCATCGCATAGAGTTGGCCACGGGCGGGTCGCGGGCGCAGGTCCGCGGCCCGCGCCGACGTGGCGGGACCGGAAGGGGGCGCGTTGGGCGCACGCATCGTGAATCTGCTGGTGGGGCCCGAGTCCGACGGCTCGAGGCTCGACGCGTTCCTCGCCTCGTGCGACGGGATGCCGTCCCGCTCGGCGTGCGCGCGCCTCGTCGAGGAGGGCGCGGTCACCATCAACGAGACGCCCGCCACCTCCAAGTCCGAGCGCGTCCTTCTCGGCGACCGGGTCCGCGCCCAGGTGGTCGACGCCGAGCCCGCAGGGGGGCTCCTCGCCCCCAACCCGTACATCCCGCTCGACATTCGTCTCGAGGACGAGCACCTCATCGTGCTGTCCAAGCAGGCGGGGCTGGTGTGCCACCCCAGCCCGGGCCACGTCGACGACACCCTCGCCAACGCGCTCGTCGCGCACTGCGGCTACGGCCACCTCGGCATGCTGCAGGGCGAGGAGCGCCCCGGTATCGTGCACCGCCTGGACATGGACACCTCCGGCCTCATGCTCGCGGCCAAGGACGACGAGACCCAGCGCGCCCTGCAGGACCTCATCCGCCTGCGCGTGCTCGACCGGCGCTACGTCACCCTCGTCCACGGCTACGTGGCCCGCGACGAGGACACCGTCGTGACCGGCATCGCCCGCTCCACGCGCGACCGCCTGCGCATGGCCGTCAGCGACGCCCCCGGCGCCCGCGAGGCCATCACCACGTACCGCGTGCTCGAGCGCTTCGAGGCGGGCCGCCGCGACGAGGGCTACAGCCTGCTCGAGTGCCACCTCTACACCGGCCGCACGCACCAGATCCGCGTGCACATGCGCCATACCGGTCACCCCTGCGTGGGCGACCAGCTCTACGGCCGCGGCGACGAGAGGTGCAACCTGGGCCTGGGCCGCCAGTTCCTGCACTCGTGGCACGTGCGCTTTGACCATCCCGTGACGGGCGAGGTCGTCGAGCTCGCCGACAGGCTCCCCGACGACCTTCTCGCTATACTTGAGCCATTGGACCAACGTTCCATGGGCCGCACGGCGGCGGGGGAGACCATCGTCCCGCAGCTTCGCGCCCTGGACCAGAGATGACGTGGGGGACACAGGCACATGGACTTGAGCAGGCACGGTTTGACCCCGATCGTCATATTCAACATCGTCATCTGGCTCTTCTTCACGCTGGCGTACTTCTACCAGGTGGTCTACATCGTGCGCGTCCTCATGCGCGGCACGGTCAGGCTGCCCAAGGCCAACAAGCAGCACCGCTACGCGTTCTTCATCGCCGCCCACAACGAGGAGCTCGTCATCGGCAACCTCGTGCGCTCGATCCTGTCGCAGGACTACCCGCGCGAGCTCATGGACGTGTTCGTGGTCTGTGACGCGTGCACCGACGACACGCACGCCAGGGCCGAGGAGGCCGGCGCCATCGTCTGGGACCGCAACGACCTGGCGCGCAAGGGCAAGAGCTGGGCCATGGACTACGGCTTCGACCGCATCCTCAACGAGTACGGTGACAAGTACGAGGCCTTCATCGTCATGGACGCCGACAACCTCGTCTCGCCCGACTACCTGAGCATCATGAACCAGGCCTTCGACGCGGGCTACCTCGTCTGCACCAGCTACCGAAACTCCAAGAACTTCGACTCCAGCTGGATCAGCTCCGCCTACGCCCTGTGGTTCATGCGAGAGGCCAAGTTCCTCAACAACGCCCGCATGATGGTCGGCACCAGCTGCGCCATCTCCGGCTCCGGCTGGCTGGTCTCCGAGCGCATCGTCAAGGGCATGCACGGCTGGGACTTCCACACCCTGACCGAGGACATCCAGTTCTCCACGTTCTGCTGCGCCAACAACGTGCAGATCGGCTACGCGCCGGCCGAGTTCTTCGACGAGCAGCCCGTCACCTTCAAGGCGTCCTGGACGCAGCGCATGCGCTGGACCAAGGGCTTCTACCAGGTGTTCTTCTCGTACGCCCGCGACCTGTGCAAGGGCATCAGCCGCGGCCGCTTCGCGTCCTACGACATGCTCATGACGGTCGCGCCCGGCATGATCCTCACGCTGCTGTCGTTCTTCGTGAACGCCACCTACCTCTTCGTCGGCGGCCTGTCGCACGGCTTCGTCGCCACGCAGCTCGAGCTCACCATGTGCGTCGGCTCGCTGGTCATGACGTTCCTCTCGATGTACCTCGTGTTCTTCGTCCTTGCCATCATCACCACCGTGACCGAGCGCAAGCACATCCACACCAAGAAGAAGTGGCGCGTCGTCGCCAACCTCTTCACCTTCCCGATCTTCATGATGACCTACATCCCCATCACCGTCGCCGCCCTGTTCAAGCGCGTCGAGTGGGTCCCCACCAAGCACGACATCGCCGTGAACGTCGACGACGTCCTCGGGGGCGGCAACTAGCCCGCGCCCACCGCGTCGACGAAGCGCCCCTGGAGCCGCCCGGCCCCGGGGGCGCCGTCGTGTCGCGCGCCCTCGCCGCGCGACCCTCCCGCCGCGCGCCCATGGCCCGCACGGCGACCCTCCTGCCCGCGCGCCCACGACCTGGCGGCTTCGTGGTGACCCGCAACGAGTGCCTGTTATTTGCTAACGAGATGCTACAATGCCGAGAAACACTGTTGACGACGGTCCGCTTTGCGGAAGAAAAGGAGACGGCGCGCATG
>CALCDK010000111.1 GCA_937900605.1 uncultured Olsenella sp. | reverse complement strand
ACCGCCGAGAGGGTCGCCCAGCTCAGGGCCCAGATCGAGCGCGACGGTGACGGCGAGGACCGCTCCGAGGCCTGGGAGCTGCGCCGCCAGCGCCGCGACCGCGCCGTGCGCGTCGAGCGCGAGGAGCGCCATGCCTGGAGGGTCCACGGCACGCAGGTCGAGCGCATGGTCGTCCAGACCGACTGGGAGAACGACGAGGCCGTCGCCTACCTGCAGCACCGCTTCGACCGCTGCGGCGTCGACGACGCCCTGGCCAAGGCCGGCGCCGTCAACGGCGACGAGATCCGCATCCTCGGCTTCGCCTTCACCTACGAGGGCGCCGACGCCCCCGACGCCTACGAGGGCGTCGAGGACGACCCGTCCGACCTTCCCGTCGAGGGGGAGCTGTGAGCGAGCCCGCGTCCGTGGACGCAGCCGTCGGGGCCCTGCGCGAGAGGGACCTGCCCGTCGTGGGCCTCGACGGCCGGCCGTGCCGCATGGGCATCATGGGCGGGACCTTCGACCCCATCCACTACGGACACCTCGTGGCCGCCGAGCAGGCCTACGAGGACCTCGGGCTCGACCTCGTCGTCTTCATGCCCGCCGGCCGCCCGGCCTTCAAGCTCGACCGCGACGTCGCGTCGAGCGCCGACCGCTACGCCATGACCCTTCTCGCCACGGCGGACAACCCCAGCTTCGTGGCCTCGGGCTTCGAGGTCGCGCGCGAGGGCGTCACCTACACCGTGGACACCCTGCGCTCCCTGCGGGCGCTCTACCCGGACAACGTCGAGTTCTACTTCATCACGGGCGCCGACGCCATCGCGGACATCCTGCAGTGGAAGGACGCCGGCGAGGTCGCGTCCCTCGCGCACCTCGTCGCGGCCACCCGTCCCGGCTACGACCTCGACCGCGCGCAGGACGTCATCGACCGCTCCGGGATCGAGTTCGACGTGACCTACCTGGCCGTCCCGGCGCTCGCCATCTCCTCGTCGCACCTGCGCGAGCGCGTCGGAGCCGGCCAGAGCCTGCGCTACCTCACGCCCGACCCCGTGATCGGCTACCTGTCCAAGCACGGGCTCTACGGCGCCGACGCCTCCTGCCTGAGCCGCGGGGGAGGCGAGCGCCGATGATGCCGCAGCCCGACCGCGCCCTCCTCTCGTCCGCGGGCGTGGGCCCCGAGGCGCTCGACCGCCTCGCGTCCGTCGCCGACGACGTCGCCTGCCGCCTGAGCGCCCGGCCCCGCCGACTGGAGCACAGCATGGGCGTCGCGCGGACCTGCGCCTGGATCGCGTCGCAACACGGCGTCGACCCCGCGCTCGCCTACGCCGTGGGCCTGCTCCACGACTGGGAGAAGGCCCGTGGCCACGAGGAGCAGCTGCGTCGTGCCGAGGAGCTCGGGCTCGACTTCGGCGTGCCCCTGCGCCAGGTCCTGCCTCTGCTCCACGGGCCCATCGCGGCGCGCGACCTGCCGGCGCGCTACCCGTGGCTGCCCCCGGAGGCCTGGCACGCCATCGCCGTCCACACCACGGCCTGCGAGGACATGTCCGCCCTCGACATGGCGCTGTTCGTCGCCGACGGCGTCGAGCCCCAG
>CALCDK010000110.1 GCA_937900605.1 uncultured Olsenella sp. | reverse complement strand
AACTGGGCCTTGCCGCCCAGGGGCTGCTGGGTGACGAGGCTGTACGGGCCGGTCGAGCGGGCGTGGATCTTGTCGTCGACCATGTGGCCCAGCTTGAGGATGTAGCTGGTGCCGACGGTGATGGGGCTCTTGAAGGGCTCGCCGGTGCGGCCGTCGTAGAGCGTGGTCTTGCCCAGGGCGTTGAGCTGCGGGACGAACTCCTCGCGCATGTGCTCGCCGTACTCCATCTTGGCCTTGTTCATGAGGTTGATGTTGGAGCGGCGCAGGACCTCGGCGACCTCGGTGTCGGTCGCGCCGTCGAAGACGGGCGTGGCGACGTTGATGGGGCCGGGCACGTAGCGGTCGGAGTCGGCGGACTCGTCGTCCCAGCCGTGTGCGGCGCCCCAGCCGAGGTGGCACTCGAGCAGCTGGCCGACGTTCATACGCGACGGGACGCCCAGCGGGTCAAGGAGGACGTCGACGGGAGTGCCGTCGGCCATGTAGGGCATGTCCTCGACCGGCAGGACGTTGCAGACGACGCCCTTGTTGCCGTGGCGGCCGGCGATCTTGTCGCCCTGCTGGATCTTGCGGCGCTGCGCGACGAAGACGCGGACGAGCTCGTTGACTCCCGGCGGGAGGTCATCGCCGGCCTCGCGGCTGAAGCGGACGACGTCGACGACGCGGCCGTAGGAGCCGTGGGGCATCTTGAGGGAGGTGTCGCGGACGTCGTGGGCCTTGGCGCCGAAGATGGCACGCAGCAGGCGCTCCTCGGCGGTCAGCGCGGTCTCGCCCTTGGGCGTGACCTTGCCGACGAGGATGTCGCCAGGGCCGACCTCGGCGCCGATGCGGATGATGCCGTCGTCGTCGAGGTTGGCGAGCATGTCCTCGGAGAGGTTCGGGATCTCGCGGGTGATCTCCTCGGGGCCGAGCTTGGTGTCGCGGGCGTCGATCTCGTGGCGGGAGATGTTGACGGAGGTAAGCAGGTCGTCCTGGACGACGCGCTCGGACACGATGATGCCGTCCTCGTAGTTGAAGCCCTCCCACGGCATGTAGGCCACGGTGAGGTTGGCGCCGAGGGCGAGCTCGGAGTGGTCGATCGAGGTGCCGTCGGCCAGGGGCTGGCCGGCCACGACCTTCTCGCCGGCGTGGACGATCGGGCGGTGGTTGATGCACGTCGACTGGTTGGAGCGCTGGTACTTGGGCAGGTCGTAGCGCTCAGAGCCGTAGGCGTCGGAGTAGACGACGACGTGGGCGGCGTCGACCTCGGAGACGATGCCGTCGTGGGCGGCGCAGATGAGCTCGCCGGAGTCCAGGGCGGCGCGCTCCTCCATGCCGGTGCCGACGTAGGGGGCGTGGGCACGGATCAGGGGCACGGCCTGGCGCTGCATGTTGGCGCCCATGAGCGTACGCTTGGCGTCGTCGTGCTCGAGGAACGGGATGAGGTTGGCGGCCACGGAGAGCAGCTGGCGCGGGCTCACGTCCATGTAGTCGACGTCCTCGACGTTGACCTGGGCGGGGGCGCCGAAGGAGCCGTCGAAGTCCCGGGTGCGGGCGATGACGCGCTCGGCCTCGGTGACGTTGCCCTCGGAGTCGACCTCGACGAAGCGGCGCGTCTTGGTGTCGTACGGGGTGTTGGCCGGGGCGATGTTGTGCGTCTCCTCCTCGTCCGCGGTCATCCAGTCGATGTCGTCGGTGACGACGCCGTTCTCGACGCGACGGTACGGGGCCTCGATGAAGCCGTAGTCGTTGACGTGGGCGTAGAGCGCCAGGGAGCCGATGAGGCCGATGTTCGGGCCCTCGGGGGTCTCGATCGGGCACATGCGGGCGTAGTGCGAGTTGTGGACGTCGCGGACCGCGGTCGGCACGTTGGTGCGGCGGCTGGAGCCGGACTTGTGGCCGGCGAGGCCACCCGGGCCGAGGGCGGACAGGCGGCGCTTGTGCGTCAGGCCGGCCAGCGGGTTGGACTGGTCCATGAACTGCGACAGCTGCGAGGAGCCGAAGAACTCCTTGATGGCCGCCACGATCGGGCGGATGTTGATGAGCGACTGCGGCGTGATGTCGTCGGCGTCCTGGGAGGCCATGCGCTCGCGCACGACGCGCTCCATGCGGCTCATGCCGATGCGGAACTGGTTCTGGACCAGCTCGCCCACGGTGCGGACGCGGCGGTTGCCGAAGTGGTCGATGTCGTCGAGGCGCTTGGAGGCGTCGCCGTAGTGGACGGCCAGCAGGTAGCGCAGGGACTCGACGATGTCCTCCTGCGTGATGACCTTCTGGTCGGCGTCGACGTCGATGCCGAGCTTCTTGTTGACCTTGTAGCGGCCGACGCGGGCCAGGTCGTAGCGCTGCGGATTGAAGTAGAGGCCGTCGAGCAGCGTGCGGGCGGAGTCCACGGTGGGGGGCTCGCCGGGGCGCTGGCGGCGGTAGATCTCGAGAAGGGCGTCCTCGCGCGTGGTGGCGGTGTCGCGCTCGAGCGTGTCGCGGACGACGGGCGAGTCGCCGAGGAGCGACAGGATCTCGTCGTCGGTCTCGGCGATGCCGAGGGCGCGCAGGAACATGGTCGCGGACTGGCGGCGCTTGCGGTCGATGGAGACGACCAGGTGGCCGCGCTTGTCGACCTCGAACTCGAGCCAGGCGCCACGGGCGGGGATGAACTGCGCGCGATGCGTGAGCACGCCGTTGTCCATCTCGGCCTGGAAGTAGACGCCCGGGGAGCGGACGAGCTGGGAAACGACGACGCGCTCGGTGCCATTGATGATGAAGGTGCCGCGCTCGGTCATGAGCGGGAAGTCACCCATGAAGACGAGCTGCTCCTTGATCTCGCCGGTCTCGAGGTTCGCGAAGCGGACGTCGACGAACAGCGGGGCCTGATAGGAGATGTCCTTGGCACGGCACTCCGCGATGGTGTGCGCGGGATCGCCAAACTGGTGGTCGCCGAACGTCACCTGCATCGTGTGGGCGTTGTTCTCGATGGGGGAGAACTCGCCGAAGGACTCGGTGAGGCCGTCGCCCATGAAGTGCTCGAACGACTCCTTCTGCACGCGAATCAGGTTGGGAAGCTCCATGGCCTGCTCGATCTTGCTGAAGGTCTTGCGTCCAGTCATGCCTTGTGGTTTCGTAAGAGAAGTCTTCGCGGTAGACACCAGGCTTTTCCTCCTTCAAAAAGGGTGGAAGGTGGCAATTGTCGCAACGTAATAATTTACCGAAAGCGCTTCTTGCGGTCAATGAACAGTCTTGACATGACCCCGGCTTTCAATTAGGTTTTGAGTTCTACCCCTTCTTACCAGCGCAAACGCAACTTCGGCCTTTCTCGTCATTTGTAGGTTTGGTGGCGAGGGGCCCACGGGAGCCCGCCCGGGCCATATGGCCCGGGCGGGCTTTTCGCATGTCGGCGCGGCGAGAGGAACGAGCGCAGCGGGCCTGGGGCCACATCGCCGCTGGCACGCCGACGCCCGTCCCGGCCGCGCGTCACTGGCACTCCCCCGCTACGACGCTGCCACTCCCCCGCCGCGGCCACTGCCTCCCGCGCAAGGCCGACGTCGCGTTCCCGAGCGGGCCGGCACCCGCCGCGGACAGCGCCTCCCCGTAACACGAAAAAGGGGCCGGACCATCTGGTCCGACCCCTTCTGAGCAGCGATCCGCTCCTTGAGGTAACGAGAAGTTACTTCAGGGTGACGGAAGCGCCGGCCTCCTCGAGCTGCTTCTTTGCGGCCTCGGCGTCCTCCTTCTTGGCGCCCTCGAGGACGGCCTTGGGGGCACCCTCGACGACCTCCTTGGCCTCCTTCAGGCCGAGGTTGGTCAGAGCGCGGACGACCTTGATGACGGCGATCTTGTTGTCGCCGAAGCCCTCGAGGACGACGTCGAAGTTGGTCTTCTCCTCCTCCTCGGCGGCAGCACCGGCGACGGGGGCGGCGACAGCGGCGACGGGGGCGGCGGCGGAGACGCCGAAGGTGTCCTCGATGGCGTGGACGAGCTCGGAGGCCTCGAGAAGGGTCATCTCCTTGAGGGCGTCAATAATCTCCTCGGTGGAAAGCTTAGCCATTTCTGTTTCCTTTCGGTCCCACGCCTGGTGGCGTGGATGCTTGAGTGTCATGAGGCATGCTGCCTCGTGGGGTGCGGCATGCGCCGCGGGGTGCTGCTAGGCAGCCTGCTTCGTCTCGGACAGCGCGTTGACGGTGCGGGCGAGGCCAGCGGGGACCTCCTTGACGCACACGGCGATGTCGCGAGCAAAGCCGCTGATGAGACCAGCGAGCTGGCCCATGAGCTGATCGCGGTTGGGCAGGTCGGCGTAAGCCTTGGCCTCCTCAGCCGTGAGGGCCTTGCCGTCGGCGATGCCGCCGAGGAAGGACATCTTCTTCAGCTTCTCGGACTCCTCCTTGATCACCTTGGCGGCGTCGACGGAGTCGTTCTCGAAGAAGACGAAGGCGCAGGTACCGGTGAGGGCCTCGTCGATGCTGGGCAGACCGGCGTTCTCAAGAGCGAGCTTGACGATGTTGTTCTTGTACACCTTCATCTGCGCACCAGCCTCGCGCAGCGCGCGGCGGACCTCCTGGGTCTCCTTGACGGAGAGGCCACGGTAGTCGACCACGAAGACGCCGTTGGAAGCCTCGAGGGAAGCGCTGACCTTCTCGAGCATCTCGACATTGGACTTGGATGGCATGTTTCAGTACACCTCCTTGTGATGCGGTCGGGCACGGCCGCCAACGCTGGCGGGCCTTCCGCATGAGAAGACCCCGTTTGGCGCAGCCAAAGCGGGGTCTTCGAAGATGCAATCTTGAGACCACCTCGGCAGGCGGGTTTCCCCTTTGAGCCTTGACTGGCACCGGCTGTCTTTGGCAGCGGACGTGCTGTGAGCAACGGACATGAGACGAGCGCCTCATGCATTGGTCAGTATGCCACATGCACAAGGCGCTCGTCAATGACGCGCTGTGAAGGTTCCGAGAAGGAACTAGTCCTCCATGAAGTTGCGGACCTTGGTCGGGTCGACCTTGACGCCCGGGCCCATGGTGGAGGAAAGCACCACGGACTTGACGTACTTGCCCTTGGCGGAAGAGGGCTTCACGCGCAGGAGCTCGGTGATCAGCGCGCCGTAGTTCTCGACGAGCTTCTCGAGGTCGAAGGAGGCCTTGCCCATGGGGACGTGGCAGATGCCGTAGCGGTCGGCGCGGTACTCGACGCGGCCGGCCTTGAGCTCGGAGACCATCTTGGCGACGTCCATGGTGACGGTGCCGAGCTTGGGGTTGGGCATGAGGCCACGGGGGCCGAGGACCTTGCCCAGGCGGCCGACCTTGCCCATCATGTTCGGCGTCGCGATGGCGGCGTCGAAGTCGATGTTGCCGGCCTGGACGGCGGCGACCAGGTCGTCGGAGCCGATGACGTCGGCGCCAGCGGCCTCGGCCTCGCGGGCCTTCTCGCCCTCGGCGAAGACGGCGACACGGACGGTCTTGCCGGTGCCGTGGGGCAGGGAGATGGAGCCGCGGACGTTCTGGTCAGCCTTGCGGGTGTCGACGCCCAGGCGGACGGCGACCTCGACGGTCTCGTCGAACTTGGCGGAGCTCAGCTCCTTGACGAGGGCCATGGCCTCCTTGGGGGTGTAGAGCTTGGAGCCGTCGACCTTCTCGGCGGCGGCGTTGTAGTTCTTGCCGTGCTTAGCCATTTCATTACCTCCTGTGGTCAGCGGGTCTGGGACCCTCCCACATCCTTGGCGATGACTCGCCGATATCTGAGAGGCGCCCGAAGGCGCTTGGTGCCAGGGTTCGTCGAGAGATGCTACTCGGCGATGGTGACGCCCATGGAGCGGGCGGTGCCGGCGACGATCTTCTTGGCGGCCTCGATGTCGTTGGCGTTGAGGTCCGGCATCTTGATCTCGGCGATCTTGGTGAGCTGCTCGTCGGTGAGCTGGCCGACCTTGTCGCGCTGGGGGACGCCGGAGCCGCCCTTGATGCCGAGCTCCTTGAGGATCAGCTTGGCCGCGGGCGGGGTCTTGCAGACGAAGTCGAAGGTGCGATCCTCGTAGACGGAGATCTCGACGGGGATGATGTCGCCCTTCTTGTCAGCAGTCGCGGCGTTGAACGCCTGGCAGAACTGCATGATGTTGACCTGGGCGGCACC
>CALCDK010000109.1 GCA_937900605.1 uncultured Olsenella sp. | reverse complement strand
ACGGGGGCGCCGGCGACGCTCACCGTGACGGGGGCGCCGGCCTCGGCGGCCTCATAGGAGCGGATGGTGGCGTCGTCGCGGCCCACGATGACGTCGGCCACGGAGGCGGGCTCGGCGCGCAGCGCGTGGTCCGGGGTCGTGTCGAGCGCCAGCACGCTGGCGGCGCAGCCGGCAAGGGCGCCCAGGTCGCTGAGGGCGGCCGCCTGTGCGGGCAGCTCGTCGGCGGAGATCCACGAGAGGTCGGCGACCACGAGCGCGTCGTCGGCCCCGCAGGCCACGGCCGCGGCCTTAGGCGCCGAGCAGAACACGGGCGTAACCGTCACGCCGCAGGAGCGCAGCGCGCGCAGGCACGCCGACCTCACGCCGGGACGGTCGTCCACGCAGCGCATCTCGAGCCCGCGAGCGGCGCCGGCGTCGGCGCGCTCGTGGGCCTCGGCGAGAAGCGCCTCCCAGGCGGCGGCGTCGTGGTCGGCCCAGCCCTCGAAGCCCCAGCGCGTGCGCAGCAGGCCCGGGGCGCGGTCGAGCGCCTCGCAGGCCGCCTCGACGAGCAGGCTGCCCTGGCCCGGCCACAGCGCGACGAGCGTGGCGTCGCCGTGGCGGACCGCGCGCCACCACGCGCCGGCGGCCAGGACCGCGGCGGCGTAGTCGGGACGCAGCGGCGCGGCGGCGCCGGACGGGCGCGAGTCGTAGCCGCGGCGGAAGAGCGGCTCCCCGCCAAGGGCGATGGAGACCGTGGCCCTCGTGCGCGAGAGGCGCACCGAGACGGTCACGTCGGGCGCGTGGGTGTCGACCATGGGGCGCACGCCGCGCGCGGCGACGAGGCGGTCGACGATGGCGTCCTTGGCGCGCAGGGCCACGAACTGCGAGTTGCGCAGCTGGTCGTTGACGCCGTGGGCGTCGATGGCGAAGGTCGCGCCGGGAGCCACGTGGTCCTCCCACGCGATGCCGCGCACACCCTCGTAGAGCGCGTCGGAGTCCGCGGCGTCGATGCGCGCCAGCGTGAGCAGCACGCGCGAGGCCAGGCGCGACCACAGGCACGCCCGATAGGCGTCGGCGAGGCCGCCCCCAAAGGACACACGACCGGACAGGGGCCTCACCTGCGGGACCCTCATCGACGAGAGCTCGTCGGCGAGCAGCCGCTCGAAGCCCTTCGGACACGTAGCCACAAACTCCATCGGGTCACCCTTCGCCCGTCGGCGGCACGTCGCCGCCACCAATACCTGCGGCAACTATACCAAACGGGCACGACGGGCCCCGAGGGGTCCCCCGTCTGCGCTCGAACCCCAACACGGCGAGAGGGGCCGGGCGACGCGGGACGCGGCAGCGTCGCGCGCGGCCTCGCGCCCGACCCCGGCACCAGGCGAAAGGCCGAGTCCGAGCGGCGCCTCTCGCCCGATAAGCACAACTCGCATTAAGAGTATATTAAGAGACTCCGTTCTGGCATTAAGGCCCAGTTCGGTCCTGTGGACACGTAAAGTTTGGAGAGTCATGAGCGCTTCGCCCAAGGCTTCCGCATCGCCCTCGCCAAGCAGGGCGGCAAAGGTCGGCAAGGCGGGAATCCCGCTTTCCGCCGGAATGCTGCTGGTCACCCTCGGTGTCGTCTACGGCGACATCGGAACCAGCCCAATGTACACGCTGAAGGCAATCATAAGCGGCAACGGCGGGCTGGCCACCATGAGCCCCGACGTCGTCCTGGGCGCGCTGTCGCTGATCATCTGGACGCTCACCCTCATCACCACGGTCAAATACGTGCTCGTGGCCATGAAAGCGGACAACCACAACGAGGGCGGCATCTTCGCGCTCTACAGCCTGGTCAAGCGCTGCGGCAAGTGGCTCATCATCCCGGCCATGATCGGCGGCGCGGCGCTGCTGGCCGACGGCATCCTCACCCCCGCTGTCACGGTCACCACCGCCATCGAGGGCCTGCGCACGGTCGACGTGTTCCACGAGGTCATCGGCGACAACCAGCACATCGTCGTCGCGATCGTCGTGGTCATCCTCTGCGCGCTGTTCCTGCTGCAGAAGGCCGGCACCTCCAAGATCGGCAAGGCCTTCGGCCCGCTCATGACCATCTGGTTCGGCTTCCTGGCCGTCGCCGGCATCATCAACATCGGCGGCAACCTCGAGGTCTTCCGCGCCCTCAACCCGCTGCGCGGCATCATGTTCCTGTTCGACGGCAGCCTCAACGCCGCCGGCCTCATGGTCCTGGGCAACGTCTTCCTGTGCACCACCGGCGCCGAGGCCCTGTACTCCGACATGGGCCACGTGGGCAAGCCCAACATCTACGCCACCTGGCCGTTCGTCAAGGTGTGCCTGATCCTCAACTACCTGGGCCAGGGCGCGTGGATCATCGCCAACGCCGGCAACGCGGCCCTCTACGGCATCGAGGACCTCAACCCGTTCTTCCAGATGCTGCCCGAGCAGAGCCGCGTCTTCGCCATCGTGCTGTCCACCTTCGCCGCCATCACCGGCTCCTACTCCATCGTCTCGGAGGCCGTCCGCCTGGACCTCATGCCGCACATGCGCATCAACTACCCGTCCGAGACCAAGGGCCAGATCTACATCCCGCTCGTCAACAACATCATGTGGATCGGCTGCATCGGCGTCGTCCTGCTCTTCCAGAGCTCGGAGCACATGGAGGCCGCGTACGGCCTGGCCATCACCGTCACCATGCTCATGACCACGGTGCTTCTCTTCACCTACCTCGCGCGCATCCGCCGCAAGCCGGTGCTCGCCGTGCCGTTCCTGGCCTTCTTCGGCGCCATCGAGGCCATGTTCTTCTTCTCGAGCCTCACCAAGTTCTTCCACGGCGGCTACGTCACCGTCCTGATGGCCGCCGCGATCTTCGTGGTCATGTACGTCTGGCGCCGCGGCACCGCCGTCGAGCACACCCAGACGGTCTACCTGCCGGTCGACAAGTACCTCGACCAGCTTTTCGACCTCTCGCACGACGAGTCCTACCCGCTGCTCGCCGACAACCTGGTCTTCCTGACCAACGACTCCTCGTTCGACAAGCTCGACCGCGACATCCTCTACTCGATTCTGGACAAGCGCCCCAAGCGCGCCCGCGCCTACTACTTCCTCAACGTCCAGGTCACCGACGAGCCCTACACGCACGAGTTCATCATCAACAACTTCGACACCGACTTCCTGTTCAAGGTGCAGCTGCGCCTGGGCTTCAAGGTCAACCAGCGCGTCAACGCGTACCTCTACCAGGTGGTCGCCGACCTCGTCGCCCACAACCAGATCGCCCCGCAGAACCACCGCTACTCGATCTACCGCGAGAAGAGCCCCGTCGGGGACTTCCGCTTCTGCCTGCTGCGCAAGGTCCTCTCGCCCGAGACCGACATCTCCGGCATCGACTACCGCTGCATGGAGCTCAAGTACCTGATCCGCCGCCTGTGCGGCTCCCCCGCCAAGTGGTACGGCCTCGAGAACTCCAGCGTCATCTTCGAGTACGTCCCGCTGTTCTCCAAGACCAAGCGCCAGCACAAGCTGTCGCGCATCGACCTCAGCGACGTCGTCGACGACGACCAGGCCGTGGTGCGCTCCGCGAGGACGCACTTCGGCGAGGAGGACGAGGACATCTTCTCCGTCACCATGCGAGACGAGCGCGTCGCCCAGGCCCAGGAGGCCAACCGCAGCCTCGTCGGCGGCGACACCGCCACCTTCAGGCCGCTCGTGGCCGACGAGGAGGGCGAGACGTCCCAGGAGGGCGAGGAGTAGCCCCCGGGCGCACAGGCGCGCCCACCCGCGCCCGACGGCGCAGGGGCACGCGCCAGCCACGCAACAGGACCCCGTCGCAGCAGCGGCGGGGTCCTTCTCGTCCCGACGACGGCAGGCCCGCCGGGCGACGTCGCAATCGAGGCCGCGACGCACGAAGGCGCCCGCCCCCTCGCGTGGGGACGGGCGCCCTTCTCGTCGACGCGAGGCGGCCGCAGCGCGCCTAGAGGCGGTACATGAAGCGGAAGACGTCCTCGCGCTGGATGACGACCTGGACGCCCAGGGACTCGGCCAGGGAGTCCAGGGAGGCCTTGACCGTGGCGAACTCGGCCTCGCCGAGGTCCACGACCATGGTCATGGTGAAGGTGGACTCGAGGATCGTCTGCGTGATGTCGAGGATGTTGGCCCTGTGCTCGCTCAGGCAACCGGCGACGGCGGCGACGATGCCGGGGCGGTCGGTGCCGAGCACGGTGACGATGGCACGGTTCTGGGACTCGGCGATGGTGGCCATGGGACCTCCTTCTGCGCGTGGGGCGCATGCGGTGTTGTGTGCGCTGCCATTCTATATGACGCGGCCCCGCGGCGTGCGCCTGGCACGTGCGGGGCCGGCCCGGCGAGAGGTGCCGGGCGTCCTAGTTCTGGTCGTCGTCGGCCTGCGCCATGCGGTCGCGCAGCAGGCCGCGGACGTCGTCGGGCGTGCAGCCCAGGGCCACCGAGAGCTCCAGGCAGGAGCGCTCCTGGGCCTGCTTGAGGATGCGCTCGTAGGCGACGGGGGCCTTCTTATTGTGGTCCTGGAGGTCGGCGATGCGCGTGCGGAACGTCTTGGCGATGCGCACGGAGTTGCGGCAGGAGCCGTTGCGGATCTCGTGGCGGAAGTGCTCCTCCTCCATCGAGTTGTTGCGGGCCTCATAGTCGACGAGCGGCATGGTGGGGTAGTCGTCGATGATCTCGACCGCCTCGTCGTGCGAGAGCACGGGACGCAGGCGGTCCTCGCTGGCCACCGGGAAGCTGATGTGGACCGGGTGGCGCTGGCCCAGGGGCAGAAGCTGGTAGAGCGCCTCGGGGCTCGTGGTGACGTCCTTGACCTCGCAGACTCCCTGACCCGGATGAACGATGTAGTCGCCAATGGAATACATGAGCTGCTCCTTTCCGCGTCCCTCAAGTATAGCGCCGCACGGCGATGTATTCCGCCATCTGACCAAAAAGGCTTGCGCACTGCGTACATTGCCGTTATTTTATTGTCTTTTACATTTCCGCTGCCTGCCAGGATGCTGCCGAGAAGCGCCGCGCCGCGGCCACAAGAAGGGGGGCGCCTCCTCGCGATGGCGCCCCCTGGGACCGTGCCCGCGCTCGTGCGTGCCGAGCCGCTAGTCGATGACCTCCACGTGGGCGATCCTCGGCTGGTTCTCAGGCGCGACGGTGCCGTTGTCGTCCTCGACGGGAACCTCGTCGCACAGGGCGTCGACGACGTCCATGCCCGAGGTCACCGTGCCGAACGCGGCGTAGTTGCCGTTGAGGTTGGCGTTGTCGGCCTGCATGATGAAGAACTGCGAGCTGCCGGAGTCCGGGTCGTTGGCGCGCGCCATCGAGATGGTGCCGCGAACGTGCGGGATGTCGTTCTTGACCCCGTTGGCCGAGAACTCGCCCTTGATGGTCCTCTCGGCGCCGCCCGTGCCGTCGCCGTTGGGGTCGCCGCCCTGGACCATGAAGCCGTCGATGATGCGGTGGAAGGTCAGACCGTCGTAGAAGCCGTCCTTGGCGAGGTGGCAGAAGTTCGAGACGGTGATGGGGGCCACGTTGGCGTTGAGCGTGGCCTCGATGGTGCCGTGGCCCTCGACCTCGATGGCCACGTGGTGGATGCCGGTGGCGAAGGGGTCGTCGGGCTCGACGGAGGTGATGTCGGCGCCGGACTGCTGCTGGGGCTGGGCCTGCTGGCCGGACGCCTCGCCGCCCTCGCCACGCGCGCCGCACGCACAGGCGGCGACCAGGACGAATGCGGCAAGAAGCGACAGGACCGCGGCGCGGCGGGTGGTCGTGCTGGAGCTCATGTGGGTTCCCTTCGGGACGTCGTGGCGGTCGGCGCGGGCCGGCCGCGGCGGTGCGGTGCGCGGGCGCGCGGCGGCAGGGCCGCGTGGCGCGCGGGAGACGGCGCGGGCTACTCGCTGCAGCAGGAGATGACCCACTGCACGAGGTTGGAGGTCGCGGTGCCGCTGCGCTCGGCGAGGACGTGGCCCTGGCCCCAGACCGGCGTGTAGGCGACGTCGGCGACGCCGTCGTACTTGGAGAGCGCCAGGACGACGTTCTGGGCGCAGCACAGGGGCACGTGGGAGTCGAAGAGGCCCTCGTTGATGCGCCAGTGCGGCGCGACGTTGGCCTGGCCGTAGCCCTCGTAGTGGCCGCTGAGCCAGTAGAGCGGGTTCATCATCGCCACGCGGCGGTCGATCGGCGAGTCGAGGGAGTCGACCTTCTCGAGGTCGTCGGACCAGGCGGTGGCGTACTCCTCCTTCCAGCCGGCGAGCGTCGCGTAGGCGTCGGCGCGGCCCTCGACGAGCTCGGCGGCCATGGCGTCGAAGTGCAGCGTGGACTCCTCCCCCACGCCGAAGAGCTGGTTGGCCGGCGTGGCGCGGTCGGGCGAGTCGAAGGCGAGCGCGGGCGCGGCGGCCGGGCGCACGTGCTGCGAGAAGTCCCGCAGGCTCGAGACCGAGACCTCCTGGGACTTGATGCTGTAGTTGATCCAGACGTTGTCGGAGTTGAGGGACGCGAAGTAGTCCTGGGGCGAGCCGTAGATGGTCGACTGGACCTGGGCGACGCCGGACGGAAGGTCGCTGGCCGGCTCGGTCGCGGAAGCGGCGTCCGCGGGCTGGCCGGCGCCGTCGGCGGAGTCGGCGGCCACGGACCCGTCGCCGGCCTCGGCGTCGTCGTCGCGGGAGGCATCGGGCAGGGGCGTCTCGCCACGCGACGAGACCAGGTTGGGGTCGCCGGGGAAGAACGGGTCCTCGAGCGTCTGCGGGGTGTACGCGTACGGGAAGGGCGTGTTGCGCACGAAGTCGGTGGCGGCCTCGTCGATCACGCCGAGGAGGTGCTCGGCGTAGGAGCCCAGCGAGTAGGCACCGGCGCTCGTCTCGTCCAGGGTGAGCTGGGCGTCGTCAGAGCCGCGCAGGTCCATCTCGTTGACCCAGGCGCCGTAGGCGCAGGCCATGTCCTGCGACAGCTGGCGCGTCCAGGTGCCCTCGGCGCGCGAGTCGGTGGTGGCGTACTGGCCCTGCGACCACTCGTAGGCCGCGTCGGCCACGTCGAACGAGGTGGACGGGCACCACGAGGCGCTGCCGGCGATGGTGTCTGAGACCGGGGCGCCCTGGGCGTCGTGCGTCACGGCGCCAATGGACTCCAGGTAGGGCCTGTAGACCTCGGAGTCACCGGAGGCGCCGAGCACCGCGCTGACGCCGCCGCCCGCGCCGAAGCCGAAGACGAAGACGCGGCTGGGGTCGCACGGCAGGACGTCGGCGTTGTAGCGCAGGTAGCGCACGGCGGCCTTGAGGTCGACGACGGGCCACGGCGAGCCGCCGGGGAACAGGTCGTCGTCGCCCGACGCGGTGTCGTAGCCCGCCGAGCGGCCGCGGAAGCCGGCGTAGACGTAGATGCAGCCGGCCTCGAGGTACGGGGCCAGGCCCTGGTAGCCGTAGACGGTGGGGCTCATCTGCGCCGCGAGGGTGCCCGTGTTGATGGGCATCAGGACCGGCGCCGTGGAGGGCGTGAAGCCGCCGACGACCGCCTTGGGGTCGACGGTGCACGAGAAGGACGAGCCGTTCTTCTCGGCGCTGAAGTAGGCGCCGGGCACGAAGACGGCCAGCGACTCGTAGGTCTTGGTCGCGGGGCTCTTGCAGTAGGTGAGGCCCAGCTGGTAGTAGACGTCGTTGTCGGCATCGTACTTCCACGCGCCCATGTCGAGCGCGAGGGACTTGAACTCCTCCAGGTCGACCTGGGGCTCGGCCGGGGCGCCGGAGTCGGGTTGGGGCTCCTGTCGCGAGGGGGTGCAGCCGGCGACGCCGGCGATGGAGCCAATGGACGCCAGCGCGAGGAACTCTCTTCTTGTGCAGCCCATCGAATTCTCCTTGAGCAGGCCGTGGTTTTCGGTGTGGCCCGGACGGGGCCGGAACGTGCGGCGGGCGCGCCATGGGGCGGACGCCCATTCGTACTAGTATAGGCCGCACGACGGCCGGCCCACGGGCCGACGGTCGCGGCCACGATAAACGCGAACCGGGGAGGCGCCATGGCGACGGGTCGGGACGGAATCGAACAGCAGGGGCCCGCGGCCGCCGAGCGCCTGGGGCTCAGGTTCGTGGGCCAGGTGCAGGGCGTGGGGTTCCGTTGGACCTCGCGCGAGGTGGCGCGCACGCTGGGCCTCACCGGCTGGGTGCGCAACGAGCCCGACGGCTCGGTCAGCGCCGAGCTGCAGGGGCCCGCCGAGGCGGTGGGCGCGTGGTTCTCGCTCATGGTCGAGGCGTACCGCTCCAACCCCATCCGCTACGTGGTCGCGCAGCGCGACGAGCTGCCCCCGGTGCCCGGCGAGACGGGCTTCCGCGTGCTGCACTAGCCGGCGCGGGACGCGGCGGGCGAGAGGCGCGGCGTGGCGAGAAGCGCGGCCGGTCGTGGCCATCCACGACCTCCACGTCGAGCCCGGCGGCCTCCAGGCGCGGCACCACGTCGCGCAGCAGCGCCTCGCGCGGGCCGTAGCCCGTGCGGACGAACACCGTCGCGCTGCGCATGGGCAGTCGCCTCCCCTCGGCATGAGAAAGGCCCCTTGCGGGACCAGTTGAAATGACATCTCCTTGTTTTTAATAGCCGAGCGCGTACGCCTCTTCCCAAGACTTGAGGTGCTTGGATTCTTCTTCGTACTTTCGGCACAGCTCCT
>CALCDK010000108.1 GCA_937900605.1 uncultured Olsenella sp. | reverse complement strand
GCACTCGCCCTCCTCGGCGATCGGCACGAGCCGCAAGCCCCTCGAGGACGACGACTACCGCGACCTCGCCCACGCCCTGCGCGACTCCGGCATCCGGTGGCTGCTGCCCACCGGCGGCAACGGCACCATGGACACGTGCGGCCGCATCTGGCGCGCGTGCCGCGAGGAGGGCGTGCCCATCGACGTGGTGGGCATTCCCAAGACCATGGACAACGACATCGCCGTGACCGACCACGCCCCGGGCTTCGGCAGCGCCGCGCGCTTCGTGGCGCAGACGACCTCCGAGGTCTGCTGCGACGTCCGCGGCCTGCCCATCCACATCGCCGTCGTCGAGGCCATGGGCCGCAACGCCGGCTGGGTCTGCGCCGCCTCGGCCCTGGCCGACGAGTCCGGCACCGGCGGCCCCGACCTCATCTACCTGCCCGAGCGCGACTTCGACGAGGACGCGTTCCTCGACGACTGCCAGCGCCTCATCGACGAGAAGGGCTCCGGCGTCGTCGTCGTCAGCGAGGGCCTGCACACCGACGACGGCACCCCCGTGGCCCCGCCCCTCATGACCGTGGGCCGCGCCACCTACTTCGGTGACGTCTCGGCCCACCTCGCCCGCCTCGTCATCGAGCGCCTGGGCTACAAGGCCCGCTCCGAGAAGCCCGGCCTGCTCGGCCGCGCCTCGATCGCCTGGCAGAGCGACGTCGACCGCGAGGAGGCGGTGGCCTGCGGCCGCGAGGCCGTGCGCGCCGCCCTCGAGGGCGACTCGGGCAAGATGGTCGGCATCGAGCGCGTCTCCACCGAGCCGTACGAGGCGCGCCTCGTGCGCATCCCCATCGAGCAGGTCATGCTCGAGGAGCGCACGCTGCCCGACGAGTACGTCAACGAGCGCGGCAACGGCGTCACCGACGCCTACCGCGACTGGCTCAGGCCGCTGCTGGGCGCCCCGCTCAGGCGGTTCGCCAGCTTCTGCTGAGCTCGCGCGCCACGACCGCATTCGACAACGGAGGGAACATGAAGCACATCTTCCTCAACCTCAAGAGATTCGACATCGTCCCGGAGCTCGGCGGCGTCAACCGCCTGGCCGCCCCCGCGCAGTGGGGCGAGGCCGTGACCTCCTCCATCAGGCAGGTCGCCGAGGCCCACGAGGACGTCGAGTTCGCTGCCTTCCTGCCCGAGGCGCACCTCGTCGGTGCCGTCCGCGGCGCCGAGGGCTCGCCCCTGGGCGTCGGCTGCCAGGGCGTCCACACCGCCGACACCGCCGTCGGCGGCGGCTTCGGCGCCTTCACCACCCTGCGCACCGGCAACTCCGTGGCCCAGCTCGGCTGCGGCTGGGCGCTCGTCGGCCACTGCGAGGAGCGCATGAACCTGCGCGCCGTCATGGGCGAGGCCGGCGCCGAAGGCCCGGAGGTGGAGGCAGCCGTCAGCCGCATCCTCTCCCGCGAGGTCGTCGCGGCGCAGGCCGCGGGCCTCAAGGTCCTCTTCTGCATGGGCGAGCGCACCGAGGAGCAGCCCGAGTGGGAGCGCGTCATCTCCGACCAGGTCCAGCAGGGCCTCGACGGCGCCGACCCCGACCGCGTGCGCATCGCCTACGAGCCCGTCTGGAGCATCGGCCCGGGCAAGGTGCCCGCCGACGCGCCCTACATCCAGAAGGTCGCCCGTCTCGTCAAGTCCTGCGCCCCCGGCGTCGACGTCGTCTACGGCGGCGGGCTGAAGGCCGACAACGCCGAGATGCTCGCGGGCATCCCCGAGGTCGACGGCGGGCTCATCGCCCTCACGCGCTTCTCGGGCCAGATCGGCTTCTACCCCGACGAGTACGCGCAGATCGTCGAGCTCTACCTCAACGCCTAGTCACCGGCCGCGGGCCCGCGCACCCTGGTGCGGGCCCGCGCCACATGGAAAGGAACACCACATGAGACTTGAGTTCGAGTACGGCACCGGCAAGATGGCGGCGGACCTCCCCGACTCCACCGACGTCTTCGTCACCGGAGAGACCGTCAAGGACCCGCAGTGCCTGCCCCAGGACTGGGACAGCCTCTACGCCGCCACGCTCGACTCCATCCGCCACCCCATCGGCATGGAGCCCCTCGCCGACCTGGCCCACCCCGGCGCCACGGCCGTCATCGTGATCCCGGACATCATCAAGGGCGGCACGCAGCCCACCGCGCACCGCAAGGTCGCCATCCGCGCCTGCCTCGACGAGCTGTTCGCCAACGGCGTGCGCCACGACGACGTGCTGCTGCTCTTCTCCAACGGCCTGCACCCGCGCACCACGACGCAGGAGGCCAGGGAGATCCTGGGCCAGGAGCTCTTCGACGAGTTCTACTACACCAACCAGATCACCAGCCACGACTCCGAGGACTACGACCACCTCGTCGACCTCGGCTGCACCGCGCAGGGCGACCACGTCATCATGAACAAGTACGTCTACGACGCGGACATCGCCATCCTCATCGGCCACACCCAGGGCAACCCCTACGGCGGCTACTCCGGCGGCTAC
The DNA here is from genome assembly GCA_937900605.1 of uncultured Olsenella sp. GTDB lineage: Bacteria > Actinomycetota > Coriobacteriia > Coriobacteriales > Atopobiaceae > Thermophilibacter. The sequence goes on along the minus strand of CALCDK010000108.1, from coordinate 630 downwards.
AAGCACTGCGCCACCGGCATCACGCACTGGCGCTCCATCAGCGCGCACCACGTGCCCAAGGTCATGAACCGCCCCGACTTCGTCCCCGTCTCCACGCACAGCCTCATGCGCGACAAGTTCGACCAGCAGGGCATGTTCATGGAAGAGAAGATGGGCAAGAAGTTCTTCTGCTGCGACGCCGTCCTGGACACCTGGAGCCGCCAGATCGAGATCAACTCCGGCTGGGCCGCCGAGATGCAGCCCGTCGCCTGGAAGACCGCCGACAAGCGCACCTACGTCCACTGGGCCGAGAAGAAGTACGACATCGTCGTCATGGGCATGCCCACCAAGTTCCACTACGGCGACGGCATGGGCACCAACCCCATCCAGATGATGCAGGGCATCTCCGCCCAGGTCATCCGCCACAAGCGCATCCTGTCCGACCACTGCGTCTTCGTCATCGCCAGCTACTGCGACGGCTGGTTCCACGACGAGCGCTGGCCGTACCTGCGCGAGGAGTGGGAGCTCTGGCAGTCCGACAAGATGAACACCCTCGACGACATGATCAAGTACGGCGAGTACTTCGCCACCAACGAGGAGTACATCCGCAAGTACCGCTACGCCCACGCCTTCCACCCGTTCCACGGCTTC
>CALCDK010000107.1 GCA_937900605.1 uncultured Olsenella sp. | reverse complement strand
CCCGCCGCTCGGCCAAGAAGCTCGCCTTCGACCTCGTGGACCTCTACACGCGCCGCTCCACCGTGGCCGGCCACGCCTTCGCGCCCGACACGCCCGCCCAGGAGGAGATGGAGTCCACCTTCTGCTACCAGCTCACGCCCGACCAGGCGGCCGCCGTGGCCGACATCAAGGCCGACATGGAGTCCGAGCGCCCGATGGACCGCCTGCTCTGCGGCGACGTGGGCTTCGGCAAGACCGAGGTGGCCCTGCGCGCCGCGTTCAAGTGCTGCCAGGACGGCAGGCAGGTCATGGTGCTGTGCCCCACGACCATCCTGGCCCAGCAGCACTTCGAGACGTTCTTCGAGCGCTTCGCCCCGTTCGACCTCAAGGTGGGCGTGCTGTCGCGCTTCGTCACGCCCGCCCAGCAGCGCCGCTCGCTCGAGGGCTTCGCCGCAGGCGAGGTGGACGTGCTGGTGGGCACCCACCGGCTCCTCTCGGCCGACGTCAACCCGCACGACCTGGGCCTCGTCATCATCGACGAGGAGCAGCGCTTCGGCGTCCAGCACAAGGAGCAGCTCAAGAACATGCGCGAGCAGGTCGACGTGCTGACGCTGTCGGCCACGCCGATCCCGCGCACCATGCAGATGGCCATGAGTGGCGTGCGCGACATGAGCCTCATCATGACGCCGCCGCCCGGCCGCCTGCCCGTCAAGGTCACGGTGGGGGAGTACGACCCCGACGTGGTCTCGGCGGCGATCCGCCTGGAGATGGCACGCGGCGGCCAGGTCTACTACGTGAGCAATCGCGTCACGACCATCGACGACGCCGTCGAGCGCGTCCACGAGGCCGCGCCGGAGGCCCGCGTGGGCGTGGCGCACGGCAAGATGAGCGCCCGCGAGGTCGAGGACGTCATGCTGCAGTTCTCCGAGCACGAGGTCGACGTGCTCGTGGCCACGACCATCATCGAGAGCGGCATCGACAACCCGCACACCAACACGCTGGTCATCGAGGACTCCCAGCGCCTGGGCCTGGCCCAGCTCTACCAGCTCAAGGGCCGCGTGGGCCGAGGCCGCACCCAGGCCTACGCCTACTTCATGTTCCCGGGCGAGCAGCCGCTGACCCAGGAGGCCACCGACCGCCTCGTGGCCATCAACGAGCACCAGGAGCTGGGCTCGGGCATGAAGATCGCCATGCGCGACCTGGAGATCCGCGGCGCGGGCTCGCTCGTGGGCGCCGAGCAGCACGGCAACCTCAGCTCGGTGGGCTTCGACCTCTTCACGCAGATGCTCGGCGAGGCCGTGTCCGAGGCGCGCGGCGAGACGCGCGACGCCGAGCCCGCCGAGGTCAACCTCAACCTCCCGGCCGACTTCTTCCTAGCCGAGGAGTACCTGCCCGAGGTCGACCGCCGCGTGCTGGTCTACCGCAAGCTCGCCGTGGCCCTCGACCTGTCCGAGGTGGACGCCCTCCAGCGCGAGTGCGAGGAGCGCCACGGGGCCCTGCCGCTGGCCGGACGCAACCTGTTCGACCGCGCCCGCGTGCGCATCCGCGCCCAGCGCCTGGGCTGCACGAGCGTGGCGCTTGTCAACGGCCGCCTCGTCTACCAGGGCGTCGACGTGCCGCGCAAGACGGCGCTCGAGCTCAAGGGCCGCGGCGCGCTGGTCTACCCCAAGTCGCGCAAGCTGGCCTACCCCTTCCACCGCCACGAGGAGGAGGTCATGCCCTGCGCCCTGGCGGTGCTCGAGGAGCTCGGCGGCGACGACGACCCGCAGGAGTAGCCGGCGAGAGGCGCGCACGCCCGGCCCCGCGCCGGGACGGGGCCGCGACGGCCGGCGGGCCCCCGGCCCCCGGCCCCGCGCTCGTCCGCGCGTCGCCCCGGCACCGCGCCCGGCCGCGCGCGCTAGAATCGCCCCAGGCAACCACGACGAGAGGAGACCCCATGTCCGAGGCAGCAGACCGCGTGGACCAGGAGGTCCGCGGCCGCGCCGGCGCGCCCGGCACCCACCCCGAGCTCGACCGCCTGGTGCGCACCACGTGGCGCCTGCGCCAGCCCGACGGCTGCCCGTGGGACCGCGAGCAGACGCACCTCTCGATCACGAGGAACATGGTCGAGGAGGCCTACGAGGCCGTCGAGGCCATCCACGAGGGCAGCTGCGAGCACGTCCTCGAGGAGCTCGGCGACGTCCTGGAGCAGGTCGTGCTCCACGCGCAGATCGCCGCCGACGACGGCGAGTTCGACATCGACGACGTCGCGCACGCCCTCAACGAGAAGCTCGTCCGCCGCCACCCGCACGTCTTCGGCGACGTGACGGGCGTGTCCGACGGCGAGGCCGTCATGGACGTCTGGGACGACGTGAAGCGCGCCGAGCGCGAGGCCGCGGCCCAGGGCGACGAGGCGCCGCGCGGCCTGTTGGACTCCGTGCCCGCCTCGCTGCCGGCCCTCATGCAGGCGCAGAAGATCTCCAAGCGCGCGGCCAAGGCCGGCTTCGAGTGGCCCGACCTCGCCGGCGTCTGGGACAAGGTGTCCGAGGAGCGCGCGGAGTTCGAGGCCGAGGAGCCCGGCTCGCCCGAGCGTGCCGAGGAGTTCGGCGACCTGCTCTTCTCGCTGGTCAACGTGGCCCGTTGGGAGCACATCGACGCCGAGGAGGCACTCGCGTCGGCCAACCGCAAGTTCCGCTCGCGCTGGGCGCGCATGGAGCGGCTCGCCCGCGAGCGCGGTGTGGAGCTCGAGTCGCTGGGCGCTCAGGAGCTCGACGATCTCTGGGGCCAGGCAAAGCTGGAGGAGCGCGGCGAGAGGGGCCGGGCGTAGGGTGCCCGGGCTCTGGCGCTTCGGTGTGACGGCCGCTGGCCCCTCGGGGTCTGGCGGCCGTCTGGTATAACAGGGGGAAAGGCGGCCGACGGTGCGGCCATGGGCTAGGAAGGGCGCGGACAGGGGCATGGACCAGCAGTTTGACGGCAAAGGACCGACGCGCGGCGGCCGCGTCCCGGGGCGCGGGGGCGTCGCCGGGGAGCCCCGTCGCGAGAGCTCGGCCCTGCGTGCGGCCGCGCCCGGCACGCGCCCGCAGGCCGGCGCGCAGGCCGCGGCGCCCTCGGGCCGGCCGCAGATGTCGGTGATCGAGGGCGGGCTCTCGCGCGCCTCCCGCCAGGCGCCCGATCCCGCGCCGCGCACGGCGACCCCGCGCACCGCGACCCCGCGCACCTCCGGTCCCGTCGCCGGGGCGCGCCCCGCGACGCCGCGCACGGGCGCCCGTCCCGCAGCCGGCGCCGACGCCCGCACGCCCCGCGGCCCGCGTGACGGCTCCGGCGCCCGTCCTGGCGCCGACGCCCGCCGTCGCGGGCGCGGGACCGAGCCGGCCCGCACCCCCAGCCGCGGCGCCCTCGTCTTCCTGGCCGTCGTCGCCCTCGTGGTGCTGGTGCTCTACCGCCCCGCGCAGAGCCTCTACCGGGCCCAGCGCGACCAGCAGGTGCTCCAGGAGCGCCTGGAGCAGACCGCCCAGGACTCCGCCGCCTACCAGGACCGTATCGACGCGCTCCACTCGGACCCCAACGTCCAGGAGGAGGTCGCGCGCGAGCAGGGCTACGTGGGCCCGGGGGAGGTGGGCGTCGACGTCGAGGGCCTGCCGGCCGAGCAGCAGGAGGCGCCCCAGCCCAAGGAGCGCCCGTGGTACGTGGTGCTGGGCGACTTCGTGTTCCAGTACCGGGAGGGGGAGTAGCGTGCCTCGCGTCGCGTGCATCGACATCGGCACGGTGACCGCCAGGCTGGCGGTCACCGACGTCGAGGGCGGGCGCGTGGCCCGCATGGCCAAGCACTCCGAGATCGTGAACCTGGGCGAGGGCGTCGACGCCACGCGCCGGCTGTCGCAGGCGGCCATGGAGCGCACCTTCGCGTGCGTCCGCGGCTACGTTGACGCGGCGCGCGAGGCGGGCTGCCAGGCGGCGTGCTGCACGCTGACGAGCGCCGCCCGCGACGCGCAGAACTCCTGGGAGCTGGGCGCGGCCCTGGACTCGATCGGGCTCGACCCGCTCATCATCCCCGGCCAGGTCGAGGGCGCCCTCACCTTCCTTGGCGTGGCGCAGGACTTCCCCGGCGAGCCGCTCCTCGTGGCCGACAGCGGCGGCGGCTCCACTGAGCTGGCGCTGGGCCGCCTGCGCGCCGACGGCGTGCTCGACCTGCGCTGCGTCCGCTCCGTGGACGTGGGCTGCCGCAGGGTCACCGAGAAGTTCCTCTCGGCGTCCCCGGTCCCGTCAGCCGACGACCTGCGGCGGGCCCACGACTTCGTGGCCGCGCAGCTCGCGGGCCCCGTGGCCGAGTGCGTGCCCTCCGCCGACGCCGCCGCGACCCACGACGCCACCGCCGACGCCACCCCTGACGCCGTCGACGCCGACGCCGCGCCCGAGCCCCTCGTCCCGGCGAGGCTCGTGGTGGTGGGCGGCACCGCGACGAGCGTCGTCGCCATCGAGAAGCGCCTGGACCCGTACGACCCCTCGCAGGTGCACCTGGCCCGCGTGGGGGCCGCACAGCTCGACGGGGTCGAGCGGCTGCTGGCCTCCATGCCGGTCGAGCGCCGCGCCCAGCTTCCGGGCCTTCAGGCCAAGCGCGCCCCTGTCATGCTCGGCGGGGCCGTGGTGGTGGGCGAGCTGCTGCGCCAGACCGGCTTCGACGAGCTGGTGGTCAGCGAGTCCGACCTGCTCTTCGGCCTTGCGCTCGCCGCCGACGCCGCCGTGTCGGGACGCCCGGGCCCGGTGCCCTGGACGCCCTCCATGAGGCCGTTGCGCTAGAATTGCGCCGTCGCGGCGACGTCACGGGGGCGTGGCGGAACTGGCATACGCAGTGGACTTAAAATCCACGGCCGCAAGGATTGTGGGTTCGAGTCCCACCGCCCTCACCTCTCGCCGGGACGTCCCCTCGGCGCTGGGTTTGCCCGTCGATGATGCCTTTCCTATACTTGAGACGCCTATCTGTGCAAGCGCGTCAGGTTAAGGAGAGCGGCGTCATGTACCCTGCCAACAGAGCGGGGGGGGGGGATTCCTGGACTAGGTCTCTTCTCCTTTGCATGCCGCACTCACCGCGGCCACGCGGCGTCCGCATGTCGGCGCACGCCGCGCTCCAGCACGACAGGCTCCTACAACACAACTGACTGCCAGGCAGGCGTCGTTCGTGCGGGCGACGCCGTGGATGCCCCTGTGCCTATGCCGTCTCACCCAGCCGCAGCGGGCCGGGCGGGACGCCTCTGCATGCCCGTACAGGGGCAGGGGGAGGCGTTCTGATTGAGAAGGTAGACCTGCACACCGCGGACATCGCCGAGGAGAACGCCGCCAAGCTGGCCGAGCTGTTCCCCGACGCTGTGATCGAGGTCATGGGCCCGAACGGCGAGCTTCGCCACTCGATCGACGTGGAGGCCCTCAAGGCCCACGTGGGTGACGTGGCCGAGGATATGCGCGAGCGCTACCAGTTCACCTGGCCGGGCAAGCAGCGCGCCCGAGCCGAGGCGATGCGCCCCATCGACAAGACCCTGCGCCCCCGCAGGGAGAAGAGCGTGAACTGGGACGACACCCAGAACCTGTACATCGAGGGCGACAACCTGGACGCCCTCAAGATTCTGCGCGAGGCCTACGCCGGCAAAGTCAAGATGATCTACATCGACCCGCCGTACAACACCGGCCACGACTTCGTCTACAACGACTCCTTCGCCCGCAGCGCGCAGGAGGAGCGCGAGGACAACGCCGCCTTCGACGACGAGGGCAATCTCCTCGACGCCTCCTTCAGGGAGAACAAGGAGACCAATGGTCGCTTCCACTCCGACTGGTGCTCGATGATGTACCCGCGCCTCGTGCTCGCCCGCGACCTGCTGAGCGAGGACGGCGTCATCTTCATGAGCATTGACGACTACGAGGACTGCAACGCGCGCAAGCTCCTCGACGAGGTCTTTGGTGCGGGCAACTTCATCGCCCAGCTGATCTGGGAGCGGGCGTTCTCCCCGAAGAACGACGCAAAGTACGTCTCCAACAGCCATGACTACGTGCTCATGGTCGCCAAGTCCGCCGATTCGTTCAAGATCGGCCGCCTTGAGAGGACGGCCGAGGCCAATGCCCGCTACTCCAATCCCGACAATGACCCGCGTGGCGTGTGGATGTCGGATAACATGACCGTGAAAACGTACAACGAGGCTTGCGACTATCCCATCGAGACGCCCTCCGGGCGCATCGTAGAGCCTCCAGCAGGGCGCTGCTGGAGCCTCTCGAAGAAAGCGTTCTTCGAGAGGCTCCAGGACAATCGCATTTGGTTTGGCTCCGACGGCAATGGCGTCCCCCGAATCAAGCGCTTCCTATCTGAGCTCAAGTTCGACGGCATGGCCCCCACCTCGATTCTGTTCTACAAGGAGGTTGGCCACAGCCAGGAGGGCGCCAAGGAAGTTGTCGCCTTGTTCGACGGCAAGGGCTACTTCGACGGCCCCAAGCCCGTGCGCCTTTTGGAAAGGCTCATCACCTTGGGCAACCTTGCGGACAACTCCATTGTCCTCGACTTCTTTTCAGGCTCCGGTACTACGGCGCATGCGCTCATGAGGCGAAACGCGGAGAAGGGGACGCATGCCAAGTTCATCCTTGTCCAGCCGCCCGAGGAAACTGACGAGAAGCGTGAGGCCTGCAGGGACGGCTACAAGACCATCTGCGAGATCGGCGAGGAGCGCATCCGTCGTGCGGGCGCCAAGATCGTCGCGGAGGTCGAGGAGGGCAACGCCCAGCTCAAGATCGGCGAGCAGCCCAAGGAGCTGCCCGACGTCGGCTTCCGCGTGTTCAAGGTCGATTCCTCCAACTTCGAGGACGTGACGGCGGAACCCGGGGCGCTTCGTCAGGAGTCCCTGTTCGACAGGGCCGACAACCTCAAGGACGGGCGCAGCGCCGAGGACATCCTCTACCAGCTGTTCCCCCGCTATCAGATTCCGTACTCGGCTCCCGTCGAGGCGGTCGAGGCGTGCGGCAGGACGGTCTACAAGGTGGGTGGGGACGAGCTCGTCGCCTGTTTCGACCGCGACGTGCCCGAGGACGTCATCCGTGCCATGGCGGAGCTGCGCCCCACGTACGCCGTCATGCGCGATGCCTCCTTCGCGGGCGACGACGCGCTGTCCAACTTCGCCGAGATCTTCAAGACCCTGAGCCCGGAGACCGTTGCCAAGGTGGTGTAGGTGGCCCCGGGTCGGCGGGACGGGTGCCGTCCAGGATGGCACCCGTCTCGTATCGGCCTAGCGCTCTCGCCTCAGGCTCCCGATGGATGTTGGGTCTTCGCTGCAGAAGCGAACGCTGAGGACGAGGACGACGCCCCTCTCTTCATCGACGTGATAGAGGAGCCGGAACGAGCGGACACGGGCGCTCCGCACGGTGTGGCCGGTTGCCTCGCAGGCCTCTTCGCCGATTGCGTAGGCACGGGGGAATTCGCGCAGCACGCTCAGTTTGGACTCGAGGTCGTCGTACATGGACACGACGGAGGACGTGAGATGAAGCTCTTCGGTGAGATAGCGGGTAATTTCGTCCAGGCGCTCTCGGGCGGTGCGAGAGAACTTGACGCTATATGCCATAGCGGTTCCTCAGCTCGGACACGGCCTCGGTGGCGTCGATGGTGTCCCCCTCTTGGTACTCCGCCATGCTCTGCCGGAAATCGCGGACAATCTCGTCGCGCTCCCTCTGGCGCTCGGACTCCCGCTCGCCAAGGCGACGCATGAGGCCCTCGTAGCGATTGAAGACCTCGGTGCTCATGATGACCATGTCGTCGTAGCCGTTCTTCGTGATGAAGATGGGCTCCTGTGCCTCGTGGCACTTCGCGGAGATCGCGGCTCCGTCCTTAAGCTCCTTAATGGGTGCGATGATCATGGAAACCTCCTGATAAAGGGATAGTTATCCCATGTTATACCCACACTATCGCACAGATTGGTGTTGACTATGGAATTCAAGTTCAAGGTGCTGGACTACCAGACGCGCGCGGCCGATGCCGTGGCCAGCGTCTTCGACGGCCAGCCCAAGGTCGACGCGCAGTCCTACCTGCGCGGCCTGCGCCCGGAGCGCGTTGACGCCCGGGGCCAGCGGGGCCTGGGGCTTCTCGGTGGCTCGGACGGCGTCGTGGTGGACGACGGCACGGGCTACCGCAACGCGCCGCTGCGCCTCTCGTCGGAGGAGCTGCTCGCCAACGTGGAGTCCGTGCAGCGCAAGAACGGTGTGGTGAGCGACGTCAGGGGGCTCTGCCATGCCCTGGGCGCGGTGGAGCTGGACGTCGAGATGGAGACGGGCACCGGCAAGACCTACGTCTACACCAAGACCATGTTCGAGCTCAACGCCCGCTACGGCTGGTCCAAGTTCATCGTCGTGGTGCCCAGTGTGGCCATCCGCGAGGGCGTGGCCAAGTCGCTGGAGATCACGGCCAGGCACTTCTACGAGCAGTACGGCAAGCGCGTCTGGTCGTTCGTGTACGACTCGAGCCGCCTGAGCGAGATCGACTCGTTCGCCTCGCGTGCGGACATCTCGGTCATGGTCATCAACATGCAGGCGTTCAACGCCTTCGACGAGTCCAAGAACAAGGACGGCCGCGGCGGCGACAAGACGGCGCGCATCATGTTCTCGGAGCGCGACGAGTTCGGCTCGAGGCGCCCCATCGACGTGCTGGCCAAGACCAATCCCATCCTCATCATCGACGAGCCGCAGAAGATGGGGGCCAAGTCCGGTGCCACGCGCAAGTCCATGAGGCAGTTCAACCCGCTCTTCTCGCTGAACTACTCCGCCACGCACAAGGAGGAGCACAACAAGGTCTACTCGCTGGACCCCCTGGACGCCTACAACGAGCGCCTGGTCAAGCGCATCGAGGTCAAGGGCATCGAGCTGTGCGGCATGCGCGGCACGGACGGCTACCTCTACCTGCAGGAGATCAAGGTGAGCCCCAGCAGGCCGCCCCGTGCGGTGATGGAGATCAAGGCCAGGCGCGCCGGGGGCACGGTGTCCAAGGTCACCCGCACCTTCGACGAGGGCGATGACGTCTACCAGGCGTCCGGCGAGCTCGAGGCCTATCGCGAGGGCTTCCGCATCCTGCGCATCGTCCCCGGGACCGACGGCCAGGCCGGATACGTCGAGCTCATGAGCCACGAGCGCATCCACTGTGGTCAGGTGGTCAACGACTCCACCGAGGAGGACCTGCGCCGCATCCAGATCCGCGAGACGATTGCGTCGCACCTCCAGAAGGAGGAGGCGCTGTTCCGCCGTGGCATCAAGTGCCTCTCCCTGTTCTTCGTGGACGAGGTGGCCAAGTACCGCGTCTACGACGAGGACGGAAACGAGGGCCCGGGCGAGTACGGGCGCATCTTCGAGGAGGAGTACCGCGCCGCCGTCGAGGCCCGCTGCGCCGAGCCCACGCTGGACGACGCCTACGACTCCCGGTACCTGGCCTACCTGCGCAGCTTCGACGCGCACGACGTCCACAAGGGGTACTTCTCGGTGGACAGGAAGGGGCGCTCGGTGGACCCCAGGGTGCGCCGCGGCAGGGAGGACGCCGACGACCAGAGCGCCTATGACCTCATCCTCAAGAACAAGGAGCGCCTGCTCTCGTTCGACGAGCCGTGTCGCTTCGTCTTCTCGCACTCTGCGCTGCGCGAGGGCTGGGACAACCCCAACATCTTTCAGATCTGCACCCTCAAGCCCGCGGGCGACTCCGACATCGCCAAGCGACAGGAGGTGGGCCGCGGCCTGCGCCTGGCCGTCGACCAGCTGGGCGTGCGCCAGGACGCGGCGCTGCTGGGGAAGGACGGGGTGCACCGCGTGAACCTGCTCACGGTCATCGCGTCCGAGGGCTACGGCAGCTATGCCCGCTCGCTGCAGTCCGGCATGCGCCACGAGCTGCGCCGACGCCCCAAGAGGGTCGAGGCCGCGCTCTTCGCCGGCGTCACCATCAGGAACCAGGCGGGCCTGGAGCAGCGCCTCACCGACGAGGACGCCTCCGACATCATGTACCAGCTCATCGCCGGCCGCCTCATCGACAGGGACGGACTGCCCACCCAGCGCTTCCGCGACGAGGGCCTGTCCCGCGTGGACGAGGCCGAGCTGCCCGAGAACCTGGCCGACTTCGTGCCCCAGATCGAGGCGCTGGTCAGGAGCGTGGAGGACCCGCACGCCCTCGACGGCGTCATCTCCGACGGCCACGGGACCAAGGTGGTCCGCAACGACCTCAACGACAATGCCAAGAAGGCAGAGTTCAAGAGGCTCTGGAGCCTCATCAACCACAGGCACGCATACACGGTGGAGTTCGACTCCGACGAGCTGGTGGGCAAGGCGGTCCGGGCCATCGACGACGGGCTGCGAGTCACGCCGCTGCAGTACCGGCTGGTGCGCGGCGCGCAGCGAGAGAGGGCGACCGTCGAGTCCCTGGAGAGCCGCGACCAGTTCCGCACCGAGGAGTCGCGCACCATGGACGTGAGCGCCCCGGGCACGGTGGGCGTGCGCTACGACCTGCTGGGCGAGGTCGCCCAGGCCGCGGCGATCACGCGCAGGACAGCGGCGAGGATCCTCTCGGCCATCCGGCCCGACCGCTTCGCGCAGTTCCGCTCCAACCCCGAGGAGTTCATCGCGCAGGTGGGTGCGCTCATCGTCGACGCCAAGTCCGCCATGGTGGTGGACCACATCGTCTACAACCGCCTGGACGAGACCTACGACAGCCAGATCTTCATCGAGGACATGCCCGAGTCCCTCGACGGGGTGGTCGCCGCCAGGAAGTGCATCCAGAACTGGGTGAGGTGCGACTCCGACGTGGAGCGCCGCTTCTGCGAGGACATGGACGTCTCGGACGAGGTGTGCGTCTACGCCCGCCTGCCCCGCGACTTCGCCATCCCCACGCCGGTGGGCAACTACGCGCCCGACTGGGCCATCGCCTTCAACGAGGGCACCGTGAAGCACGTGTACTTCGTCGCCGAGACCAAGGGCACGATGCGCACCCTTGGCCTCAAGGGCGTCGAGCGCAGCAAGATCGAGTGCGTGCGCACCATGTTCCGCCAGCTGGGCCACGGCGAGGTGTCCTACGACTTCGTGGACTCCTTCGACGAGCTCCTCAAGCTGGTGAGGGAGTAGCGCAGCCTGCCGGACGGGGACGTCCTGTGCCCCTGGCGTGCCGCCGACGTGCGGCAATCCGCGTCTGATATACTCGACCGAGCGTCCCCATCGTCTAGAGGCCTAGGACATCGCCCTTTCAAGGCGACGACACGGGTTCGAATCCCGTTGGGGGCACCATCGAACTGAAGAGGGGCCCGCGGTGTCGTGTGCCGTCGGCCAACGGCGCGCCGCCCTGGGCGTCGCCCCAGCGGTGGGCGGACTCCACGAACCACTCCTGCCCCTCGCACCAGTGGACGAAGTCGGGGACGTCGGCGATGACGGGCTCGGCCTCGTGCACGCAGCACAGGCAGCGCGTGAAGCCGCAGGGGTCGCCGTCGGGGCGGTCGGGCAGGTAGCGCTCGACGAAGGTGGGGCGCAGCAGCGCGTAGGCGCCGCCCTGGCACAGCGAGTCGTACCCGCGCAGGGCCCTTCTCGCCGCCGTGGTGCGGCCCAGCTTGGCCAGCAGCAGCGCGCGACCGAGGTGGGTCCACGGCGTGGCCTCCTGGGCGAAGCGGGCGTCCAGGGCGTTGAAGCCCTCCTCGTCCTCCAGGCGAGCCAGGGCCAGCGTGGCGGTGTGGCGGGCCTCGACGTGGTCCTCGGGGTCCCAGGCCATGGCCTGCCCGGCGTAGTCGAGGGCCTTGCGGAAGCGCGCGGTCTCAAGGCACGTGCGCGACAGCGCCGCCAGCAGGCGCAGGCGCGGGCGCGCGAAGACGCAGTCCCAGCCGTGGTCGGGCCGCGAGCGGGCGACCTCCATGCGGACGGGGTCCAGCGCGGGCGTGCCCCAGTCGCGCAGCTCGGCGGCCTCGAGCTGGTCGAGGACGGCGTCCGGGTTGGGCTCGCTGGCCATGAGCATCACCACGAGGGCGTCGAGGCACTCCGGGTCGAGCTCCAGCGCGGCGCGGCACTCTGCGGCCAGCGCCGAGAGCCTGCGGGCGCGTGCGCGCTCGTACGCGCGGTCGTCGAGAAGGTCGTCGTCGCCCAGCTTGGACTGGTACGCATCGAGGGCGCGCGCCAGCCTGAGCAGCGCGGCCTCGGGCTCGTCGTCGACGAAGGACGCGGGGTCCCTGTGCACCGCCAGCAGCAGCTCCTCGTAGGCCTCGTCCGAGAGCCCGCCCAGCTTCCTCCTGCGCTTCCACGCGCAGCGCTCGATCAGCTCGTCCCACGCCCTCATCGCGCGTTGTCTCCCTTCTGCTCGGCCGCTGCCGCGGCGGCCTCCTGCGGTGCCCTTCTCGCCACGTGGGCCGCCACCCAGGCGCCCAGCGCACCCCGGCCGGTGGGCTCGGCGCCCTCCTGCAGCAGCACGATGGCCTCGCTGGTGGCGATGGTGAGCTCGTCCTCGCTGTCCGGCACCAGGATGACGCGCGAGAACTCGCCGTCGGGCAGGTCAGCCTGGCGCGTGAGCACCGCGGCGGCGTGCGGGACGTCGCGCAGCAGCGCGTCCAGCAGCATCTCGGCCTCCTGCATGCGGCGGGCCTTGTACGCGCCGGAGATGTCGGCCAGTCGCGACCACGGGTCCTCGGGCCCGCGGTGCGGCGAGAGGCGCGGCCATGCCGCCCGCAGCCGGTCGATGCCCTCCTCGTCCTCCAGCTTGGCGAGGGCGTAGGTGGCCGTGAGGCGCGCGCCCGCGTTGTCGTCCGGGTCGGATTCCAGCAGCCGGCGGCAGATGTCCAGGCACTGGCGGTTGCGGCCGCAGACCAGCGCGTCGGCGGCCTCGGAGGCCATCCAGCGCCACAGCGGGCGCATGGCGAGGTTGCGGGCCATGACGCCGCGCTCGCCCTCGATGGCGTCGTCGATGACGCCCACCTGGCGCTCGCAGGACTCGCGGACCTCACCCTCGTGGGAGAGCAGCCACTCCAGGCGGTCGGTCACGCTGGCGCTGAGGCCCGACTGGCGCATCCTGGCCGCATCGTGGCACTGCGGGTCCAGGGACAGGGCCTCGTCGAGCAGGTTGCGGGCGCGCTGCATGAGCGCCTGGGCCTGGGCGTCGTCGGGGGTGAACGGGAGCTGGTAGTCGATGAGGTCGGTCGCCTCGGCCACCAGGTGGAACGCGCGGTCGGCGTCCGTCTGAGGGAGCGAGTCGCGGTCGTTGGCGAAGCGCCGGCCGAAGCCGGCGAGCTCGTCGGCCATGCGGGTGGCCTCGCCGGAGCCCAGCTCCCTCGTGAACCTCAGGCAGAGGCGCAGGTAGTCCTCTCGCTTTGCGTCGAAAGCCATGTCTCTCCTCTCGTCGGGTGCCTATCGTAGCCGACGGGGCGCCGCCCGGGCCCCGGCGGCCCCCGGCGGCCCCCGCCGCGCCGCTGACGGACGCGAGCGGACGCTCGGCGAAATAGTGGGTTCGGCGGACGCCCGTTCTGCTATGCTTGCGCCGACTGAGCCGGGGGAGTTCCCCGGACGGCCGATGCACCTCTCGTTTGTCAGCTGGCGGGCACCGCCCGCCACGTCCCGCCGCGCGAGCGGCGGCAAGGAATCGGAGGAGTTATGGGACGTTTCACCAACCCGCGCGATCTCTACTTCGGCGAGGGCGCCCGTCACGAGGTCAAGAACCTCAAGGGCTCCAAGGCCATGATCGTCACCGGCGGCGGTTCCATGCGCCGTGGCGGCTTCCTGCAGGACGTCGAGAACGACCTCAAGGAGGCCGGCTTCGAGGTCAAGCTGTTCGAGGGCGTCGAGTCCGACCCGTCCGTCGAGACCGTCAAGCGCGGCGCCGAGGCCATGGCCGAGTTCCAGCCCGACTGGATCGTCGCCATCGGCGGCGGCTCGCCCATCGACGCGGCCAAGGCCATGTGGCTCTTCTACGAGTACCCCGAGGAGACCTTCGAGGAGGCCGTCGTCCCGTTCTCCTTCCCGGAGCTGCGCCAGAAGGCCCACTTCTGCGCCATCGCCTCCACCTCCGGCACCGCGACCGAGGTCACTGCCTTCTCCGTCATCACGGACTACGACAAGGGCATCAAGTACCCGCTGGCCGACTTCAACATCACCCCTGACGTCGCCATCG
>CALCDK010000106.1 GCA_937900605.1 uncultured Olsenella sp. | reverse complement strand
ATTCGACGTGGACGCGGTGGACTACCTCATGAAGCCCGTCGACCCCGACCGCCTCACGCGCGCCCTGGACAAGGTGGCCGCGCGCGCCGGCATCGACGGCTTCGGCCACAGCTCCGTGGAGCGCATCCCCGTGGTGAAGAGCGGCCGCAAGGTCCTGGTCCCCGTCGACCAGATCCGCTACATCGAGGCCAAGGACGACTACTCCTGCATCTTCACCGGCGACGACCGCTACCTGTCCACGATCTCGCTCGCCAAGCTCGAGGAGCGCCTGGAGCCCCACGGCTTCTTCCGCGTCCACCGCGGATACATCGTCAACCTCGACTACGTGGAGGACGTCGAGACCACCCAGGCCGGCATCATGCAGCTGGGCGTGGCCGGCGCCGAGGGCAAGCGCATCACCGTGTCACGCCGCCGCGTCGTCCCCCTCAAGCGCGCGCTGGGCATCTAGCCCCCGGCGCGCCGCGCCCCTCGCCGCACCTCGCATGGCGAGGGAGACGCCCGCCGCACCCGGGGCCGCGCCCCGGCTCGCGGCCGGCACCGTCACAGATCCGCACCCGAACGAAAGGCCCCCTGCACATGGCCCATACGCGCTATGACGTCATATCCGACACCCACGGCCGCCTCTCCAAGAGGCTGCTGGCCGAGCTCGAGGGGGCGGATGTGATCGTCCACGCCGGGGACATATGCTCGGCCTCCGACTACCTGCGCCTGTGCGGCATCGCGCCCGTGCAGATGTGCCTGGGCAACAACGACTGGCAGTCCGACTACGGCCCCATGGTCAAGAAGCGCAGGGTGTTCTTTGGCAGCGGCCTCAGGTGGATGGTGTGCCACTACCGCCAGCGCCTGAGCCTTACGATGTGCGACGTGGCGGTCTTCGGCCACACGCACGTCCCGCTGCTGGAGCGCGACGAGTGGACGGGCACGCTGGTCATGAACCCCGGCAGCCCCACGAGCCCCAGGATGTCGGGTCCCACCATGGGCCGCATCGTGGTGGACGAGGACAGCGCGCAGGTCGTGAGCGCGCAGATCGTCGACCTCTCGTAGCGAGGCGCCGCCCCCCGGCATGGGGACGGCGGCGCTTGCCGGCTAGCTGCAGATCCCGGGGTCGCCGGGGTCCGGCATGAAGATGGGCGCGATGACCTTGGTGTAGAAGCCCAGCCACAGCAGCGCCACGCAGAAGCCCGCGATGACGTCGGAGGCGTAGTGGACGCCCAGATACACGCGGCTGATGCCCACCATGGCGATGATGAGGCCGAAGAGGACCATCCAGACCCAGCGCATCACGTCGTGGCGGTGGTAGCGCCACACCATCCAGATGACCAGCCCGAAGAAGGCCATGGACACCATGGAGTGGCCCGAGGGGAAGCTGTAGCCGGCCTCGGCGGCAAGGCGGAAGCCGTCCGGCCGCGGACGCTGAACGAGGTTCTTGAGCAGCTGGTTGACGGCCACGACGCCGACGAGGTTGACGGCCACGCACCAGCCGGGGGCGCGGCCCGGCGCCAGGGCGGCGATGAGCATGGTCATGGCGCCCACGACGGGCACTGACGCCAGCGTCGTGAAGCCCTCCATGACCGGCGTCATGGCGTCGGAGCGCAGGCGCTCGACGAGGAAGCGGTAGGCCATGACGTCGAGGTGCATGATGTCGCCCTCGGCCACCTCCTCGAGCAGGAGCACGAAGACGACGACAGCCGCGAGGATGCCCAGGGTACGGACGTTCTCGCGCGCAAGACGAAGCGACCCGCGGGCGAACTCGCGGGTGCTCCGTGCGATCTGTTCCCTGTTGATTCCCATGCTCCAGATTCTAGTGCTTGGAGGGGTCGGCGGGGGCGCTCGCTAGAGGTTCTTCTCGAGCTCCGCCACGAGCTGGGCCTTGGGGCGCGCGCCGACGGTGGTGTGGACCGCCTGGCCGTCCTTGAACAGGACGAGCGTGGGGATGGACATGACGCGGAACCTGGTGGCGAGGTCGGGCTCCTCGTCGACGTTGCACTTGTAGACGGCCACGCGGTCGGCCATCTCCTCGGCGACCTCCTCCACGACGGGGCCGAGGGCGCGGCACGGGCCGCACCAGGGCGCCCAGAAGTCCACGAGGACGGGCTTGCCTGCGCTGGCGAGGACGGAGTCGAAGTCTGCGGTGGTGATAGAGTTGGCCATGATGAGCCTCCGTTTTCGTGCGGACGGTCGTCCGCGGCTGTTCCTTGTCGGGTCTTATACCCCGTGCCGCAGTGTTGTGTCAGTCGTTCGGTATCAATTGGAGGCACACATGGCATCGGAGCGTGACGCGCGCCGCCGCGCGTGCGTGGACAAGGCGGCGGCCGAGGTCGACTCGCTGGTGGGCCGCGGGGCCCTCATGGGCGGCAACGCCTTCTCGTCCGTCCTCGTGGTCAAGGGCGAGCCGTCGGACGCCGAGAGGGACGGCGCGGAGCCGCTGTCGGGCCGCGACGGCGCTGCGCTGCGCGCCTCGCTCGAGCGCCTGGGCTACCCGCCGGAGGACTGGGCGTGGCTCGCCGTGGGGTCGTTTCCCGGCGCCACCCCCGACGCGCTGGTGCGCGAGGCCGTCTGCGTCCTGGACCCGGACACCCTGGTCTGCACCGACGAGGCCGCCGCTGCCGCGGTGCGCGACGCCTTCGCCGACGAGCTCGTGGACGTCGAGTCGCTCGAGGAGGCCATGCTGCTCCCGGACCACGTGGCCCACGTGGCGGGGATGCGCGTGACCAACCTGGGCGGCTTCGAGGCGGCCCTGGACGACCCCGAGGCCAAGCGCACCATGTGGCACCGCATCCAGGTGCTCAGGCCCCTCGCCGAGCCGTACTAGCGCCGCGGGCCCCATGCGGGGCGCGCCACGCATGGCAGCGGGCCGCAAGGCGGCTGGTCGCGCTTCTCGCCGTGGTCGGACGCGAGGGGCGGGCGGTGGACTATGCTTAGGGTACGACTCCCCGCGGCCCGCGCCGCGACACGTCAACAAGGAGGAAAGATGTCCGTCAACGCTCCGATCGACGCTACCGCCACCCCCGCCTGGGCCGCCCTGCGCGCCCACCGCGACGAGGTCTTCGAGAAGGGCGGGTTCACCCTCAAGGCCGCCTTCGCCGAGGACCCCGACCGCGTGCCAAACCTCTCCTACGACCTCTCCGACCTGCACTTCGACCTGTCGAAGAACCTGGTGACCGAGAAGACCCTCGGCCTTCTGTGCGACCTGGCGCGCGAGGTGGGCCTCGAGGCGCGCCGCGACGCCATGTTCGCCGGCGAGCACGTCAACACCACCGAGGACCGCGCCGTGCTCCACACCGCGCTGCGCCGCCCGGCCAGCGAGGCCGGCACCCTCGTCGTCGACGGCCAGGACTGCGTCGCCGACGTGCGCGAGGTCCTCGACCGCATGTACGACTTCGCGCGCCGCGTGCGCTCCGGCGAGTGGGTCGGCGCCAGCGGCAAGCGCATCGAGCACGTGCTGTCCATCGGCATCGGCGGCTCCGACCTGGGCCCGGTCATGGTCTACGAGGCCCTCAGGCCCCTGGCCGACGCGGGCATCGACTGCACCTACGTCTCCAACATCGACCCGTCAGACATGGCCGAGAAGGTCCGTGGCCTGGACCCGCAGACCACCCTGTGCGTCGTCGTCTCCAAGACGTTCACCACGCTCGAGACGCTGACCAACGCGCGCGAGGCCAAGCGCTGGCTGCTCGACGGCCTGCGCGAGGCGGGCGTGGTCGACGGCTCGGCCGAGCAGGACGCCGAGGCGATCCGCCGACACTTCGTGGCCGTCTCCACCGCGCTCGACCTGGTCGAGGAGTTCGGCATCGACCCGAGCAACGCCTTCGGCTTCTGGAACTGGGTCGGCGGTCGCTACTCCGTGGACTCCGCGGTGGGCCTCTCGCTCATCGTGGCCTTCGGCCCCGAGCGCTTCGAGGAGTTCCTGCGCGGCTTCCATGACGTCGACGCCTACTTCCAGCAGACCCCGCTCGAGCACAACGTCGTTGCGCTCATGGGCCTGCTCAACGTGTGGTACGTCAACTTCATGGGCATGGGCAGCCACGCGGTGCTGCCGTACAACCAGTACCTGCACCGCTTCCCGGCCTACCTGCAGCAGCTGACCATGGAGTCCA
>CALCDK010000105.1 GCA_937900605.1 uncultured Olsenella sp. | reverse complement strand
TCGTCGACGCTCACGACGCCCTCGACCATGACCGCGTCGGCGGGGACCTGGTCGCCGTGGGCCAGGCGCACGAGGTCGTCGCGGACGAGCGCGGCAGGCGGCACGTCCCTCTCGCCCGAGGCGCGCACGACGCGGACCTCGCGCTGCGACAGGATCGACAGGCGGTCGACCATCCGCTTGGCGCGCACCTCCTGGAACACGCCCACGAGCAGGTTGGCGAGGACCACGAGCATGAACATGAGGTTGCGCAGCTGGCCGGTGAGCAGGACGAGCAGGGCGAGGGCCAGGTTGACCGCGTTGAAGAGCGTGAGCGTGTGCTCGGCGACGATCTGGCGGACCGACTTGGTCCTGACGTCGGTGTTCGCGTTGGTGAGGCCCTGCGCCTCGCGCTCGGCGACCTCCTCGTCCGTGAGCCCGCGCGCGTCGTCGCGGGCTGCGGGGACCTGTGCCATGGTGCCTCCCGGGTATCAAGAAAGGGCGGGAGCACATGGCACCCGCCCTCGACCGTGCGTGGTGCGCCTGGGGGGTCTCGAACCCTCGACCTTCTGCTCCGGAGGCAGACGCTCTGATCCACTGAGCTACAGGCGCGTTGTGAGGCCCGATTATAGCGCAACGCCGGCCGCGCGGCGCACGGGGGCGTGGCGCGCACGTAACGCGCGCGCCACACGCGCGTGGTAACCTCGATCCCTGACTGGACAACGACACCCGGGGAGGGACCATGATCGCAGTAGTCAAGGGCAGTGCGACCACACGCCAGCTCGACGCGCTCGTCGCGTGGATAGAGGGGCGCGGCTATCGCGCGAACGTGTCCCAGGGGACGGGCGAGACGGTCGTCGGCATCGTCGGCGACACCTCCGACCTCGACCCCTTCGTCCTCGAGAGCATGGACATCGTCGAGCGCGTCCAGCGCGTGTCGGAGCCCTTCAAGCTCGCCAACAGGAAGTTCCACCCCATGGACACCGTGGTGGACTGCGGCATGGGCGTCAAGGTCGGCGGCGGCCACTTCCAGGTCGTCGCCGGCCCGTGCGCCGTCGAGGGCGACAGCCTGCTGCGCATCGCGCGCCAGGTGAGGGCGGCGGGCGCCACCATGCTGCGCGGCGGCGCGTTCAAGCCGCGCACGAGCCCCTACGCGTGCCAGGGCATGGGCGAGAGGGGCCTCGACCTGCTCATGGAGGCCTCAGCCGAGCTCCGGATGCCCGTCGTCACCGAGGTCATGGACCCGCGCGACGTCGCGCTGTTCGTCGACAGGGGCGTCCACGTCCTGCAGGTGGGCGCGCGCAACGCCCAGAACTTCCCGCTGCTGCGCGAGGTGGGGCGCTCCGGGCTGCCGGTCCTGCTCAAGCGCGGCATGTCCGAGACCCTCGACGAGCTCGTCATGGGCGCCGAGTACGTCATGAGCGAGGGCAACCCCAACGTCGTGCTGTGCGTCCGCGGCATCCGCACGTTCGAGACGCGCACGAGGAACACGCTGGACGTCGACGCCGTGCCCGTCCTGCACCAGATGACCCACCTGCCCGTCGTCGTCGACCCCTCGCACGCCACCGGCGCCGCGCGCCTCGTCCCGCCCGCCGCGCTCGCAGGCGTCGCCGTCGGGGCCGACGGCCTCGAGGTCGAGGTCCACGACCGACCCGCAGAGGCGTGGTCCGACGGCGCACAGGCGCTGCTGCCCGACCAGTTCGCCGAGCTCATGCGCCGCGTCGGCCCGGTGAGGCGCGCCGCGTGCGACCCCCTCGGCGGCGATGAGTAGCCCGCGCGCCGGCATGGTGCCGAGCCGCGTCGGCATCGTCGGGCTCGGCCTGGTCGGCGGCTCCGTCGCCAAGGCGCTCGCGGCGGCCGGCACGCCCGCGTGGGGCTGCGACCTCGACTCCTCCACCGAGCGCCTCGCCCTCGTCGAGACGATCGCCGGCACCCTCGACGACGCCGTGCTCCCCACCTGCGAGCTCGTGGTCCTCGCCGGCTGGCCCGCCTCTGTGGGCCCGTGGCTCGAGGCCAACGCCGACCACCTCCTCGTCGAGCTCGACCGCATGGTCTCCGAGCTCGGCCGCTACCGCGACGCGATCGCCGCAGGCGACCACGAGGGACTCGTCGCGCTGCTCGAGGAGGGCACGCGCATGAAGCGGGAGGCCGATGCCCTGTGAGCGGACCAGACGCCTCCCGCGCCCCCGAGGTCGTGCGCGTCGGCCTCGGCGAGAGGGGCTATGACGTCGTCGTGGCGCCCGGCGCGCTCGCGTGGCTGGGCGAGGTCGTCCGGCGCACGTGCCGGGGCCGGCGCTGCTGCGTCGTCGCCGACTCCCACGTCGTGCCCCTGTACGCGGCCGCGGCCGGCTCGTCGCTGCGCGCGGCCGGGCTCGAGGTTGCCCCGACGCTGGAGTTCCCCGCCGGCGAGGCGAGCAAGGACCTCGCGACCCTGGGCGACGTGCTCGAGGGGCTCTGCGACCGCGGCCTGGGGCGCGACGACGTGGTCGTCGCCCTCGGCGGCGGCGTCACTGGCGACCTCGCCGGCCTTGCCGCTGCCCTCTACCTGCGCGGCATTGACGTCGTGCAGGCCCCGACCTCGCTGCTCGCGATGGTCGACTCCTCCGTCGGGGGCAAGACCGCGGTGGACCTCGCGCACGGCAAGAACCTCGCCGGGGCCTTCTGGCAGCCGCGCGCGGTCGTTGCCGACGTCGACTGCCTGCGCACGGTGCCGCCCGACCTGCTGCGCGACTCGTGCGGCGAGGTCGTCAAGCACGCCCTGCTCGCCGACGCGGCAATGCTCGAGGGGCTACGCCGCGACCCCGTCGCGGGCGGCTCGCGCAACGCGTCGCAGCTCGCGGACCTCGTGGCCCGCAACGTCCGCATCAAGCGCGACGTCGTGTGCGCCGACGAGCGCGAGGCTGGCGCCAGGCAGCTGCTCAACCTGGGCCACACCATCGGGCACGCCGTCGAGGCCGCCTCGGGGACGGCGCTCGGCCACGGCTCGTCGGTCGCCGTCGGAACGTGCGCCCTCGTGCGCGCCGAGGCGGCCCTGGGCTGGTGCGACCCCGGCCTCGTCGACACGGTCGAGGGCGCGTTTGTCGCCCAGGGGCTGCCCGTCGACACGGACCTCGACCCCGACCTGGTCCTCACCCTCGTGGGACGGGACAAGAAGCGCCACGCCGACAAGATCAACCTCGTCGTCCTCGACGACGTCGCGCGCCCGCGCGTGCGCCCCACGACCATGGCCCGGATGGCCGAGGTCGTCAGGCTCGGCTGCGGGACGAGCGGAAGGGGGAGATGACCATGGACGCGACCGTCGCGCCCTTCTCGGCCGCCGGGACCCTGCGGGCCCCGTCGTCCAAGTCGCAGGCCCACCGCCTGCTCGTCTGCTCGGCCATCGCGCCAGGCCCCACGACCCTGACGTGCCCGGACGTCTCGCAGGACGTCGCGGCCACCATCAGCTGCCTCGAGGCGCTCGGCTGTCGCGTGTCCCGCGAGGGCAACGCGCTCAGGGTCGTGCCACTACCCGGGACCGGGGCCACCGACAACCTGCGCCAGGCCGTGCCCGACGCCGACCTCGACTGCCGCGAGTCGGGGACCACCTGGCGCATCATGCTCGCCCTCCTCGCCGCACTGGGCAGCGGGGGCCGCCTGCACGCCTCCGGCAGGCTCGCCGAGAGGCCCGTGGCGCCCCTGCGCGACCAGCTGTGCGCCCACGGCGCGGCCGTCTCCGCCGCCGGGAGCAACCCGCTCGAGGTCTCGGGCTCGCTGCGCCCCGGCCGCTTCGAGCTGCCCGGCGACGTCTCGTCGCAGTTCGCCAGCGCCCTCATGCTGTGCGCCCCGCTGCTCGCGGGACCCGTCGAGGTGCTGGTGAGAAGGCCCGTCGCCTCGGCCCCGTACCTCGACATGACCGCCGACGCGCTGCGGCTCTTCGGCGCCGGCGTCGTCCGTGCGGACGGCACGTGCGCCGACGGGGCCGCCGCCGACGCCTGGCTCGTCTCCGCGCCCCACGGGCTCGTCTCGCCCGGAGAGGCCCGCGTGGGGGGCGACTGGTCCGCGGCGGCGTTCTGGCTCGCCGCCGACGGGCTCGGCGGCGAGGTCGGCGTGCGCGGCCTGGACCCCGGGAGCCGCCAGGCGGACCGCCTCGTCGTGGGGATGCTCGGCCGCATGGGGGTCCGCGTCGCCTGCCACGGCGGCACGTGGCTCCGGGAGGGGCCGTCCGAGCCGCGCGGCGCGGTCCTGGACGTGACGGCCAGCCCGGACCTCGTCCCTCCCCTCGCGGCCGTCGCGGCGCTCGCGCGGGGCACGACCGAGTTCGTCGGTGCCTCCCGCCTGCACGACAAGGAGAGCGACCGCATCGCCTCGGTCACGGGCGCCCTGCGCGCGCTGGGAGCCGACGCCGACGAGATGCCCGAAGGCCTCGTCGTGCGCGGCGCGACCTCGCTGCGGGGCGGCACCGTCGACCCCTGCGGCGACCACCGCATCGCGATGATGGCCTGCGTGCTGGCCACGCGCTGCGAGTCGCCCGTCACCGTCCTCGACGCCCAGTGCGTCGCCAAGTCCTACCCGCGCTTCCTCGACGACCTGCGGGCCGTCGGCGCGGACGTCCGCCGAGAGGGGCGATGAGATGGCATCTACCTTCGGGACCGCGCTGAG
>CALCDK010000104.1 GCA_937900605.1 uncultured Olsenella sp. | reverse complement strand
AGGTCGGGACGTGGGCCGGGCCCTGCTCGCCGACGAGCTTGTACTCGGGGGCGACGTGCCACTCGCGCTGCGTGACCTCCTGCAGGCGCGACTTGGGGCTGATGGGCTTGCGGGCCAGCGCCGGCGACACCTGCGGGCCGAGGGTCCTCATGACGAACTCGTGCGTGACGACGTAGCCCGCGTCGAGGTAGAGGGCGCCCACGATGGCCTCGTAGACGTTCTCGAGCGCGGAGTGCATGCCGCGGGCGCCGGTGCCCTTCTCGGACTCGCCGAGCACGATGAGCGGGCCGACGCCGAGCTCCTCGGCGACGCTCGACAGCATCCTGCCGGAGACGAGCGATATCTTGGCCTGGGTGAGCTCGCCCTCGTCCATGTCGGGGAAGCGGCGGAAGAGGTCGTTGGCGACGATGGCGCCGAGGATCGAGTCACCGAGGAACTCGAGCCTCTCGTAGGAGGCCGAGACGGGACGGCCCTCGACGGCGGAGGGATGCGTGAGCGCCGAGACGATGAGGCCCTGGTCCTGGAAGTGGTGCCCGCAGATCTGCTCGGCCGCCTGGACGCGCTTGTTGTTCTTCAAGGGAGCGCAGCCTCCCCTACTGGGCGCTCTGGATGGCGTCGACGACCTGGCCGATGGTGGAGACGTGCTCGATGGCGTCATCGTCCATGGTGAGCTCGAACTCGTCCTCGAGGGCGGTGACGAGCTCGAGCAGGTCGAACGAGTCGGCGCCGAGCGCCTTGAGGTCGGTGTCCTCGCCGAGCTCCACGCCGTCGGCGGCGTCGAGGGTCTCCTCGACGAGGGAGACGACCTTCTCGAGGATGTCAGAACGCTCCATGGTTCCTCCTAGTCCGGGACGAGCCCGGTTGATCGCGTGTGGTCCGGGACTGATTCTACCCGTTGTGGGCGGGCGCGGGCGACGGCGCTAGGCGTCGGCCGGCACGGTCGGCCTCCCGCCCGACTGTGGGCTCGCCTGGGCGTTCGCTTGCATGGACGCGGCGATCTTCTCGACCAGGCCGGCACGGGCGGCCGAGGCGCACGACAGGATGCCCTGCCGGACGCCCTGGGGGTTGGTGGAGCCATGGCCCTTGACCACGGGCGCCTTGAGGCCGAGCAGGACGGCGCCGCCGTACTCGTCGCCCGACAGGTCCGCCTTGAGGTCGTGCAGGGTGTCCTTGAGCAGCAGCACGCCGAGCTTGGCGCGAAGCGAGCCGCCCATGGCCGCCTTGACGCGGGCCAGCACGAACTTGGCCGTGCCCTCGACGGTCTTGAGGGCCACGTTGCCCGTGAAGCCGTCGCAGACGATGACGTCGAAGGTGCCCTGCAGCAGGTCCGTGCCCTCGGCGTTGCCGACGAAGTTGCAGTCTGCCTGCACAAGGGCCTCGTGGTAGGCGAGCGCCATCTCGGAGCCCTTGGTCTCCTCGGAGCCGTTGCACAGCAGGCCCACGCGGGCGTCGCCGACGCCCAGGACGGCCTGCGCGTAGGCGCGGCCCATGTGGGCGAACTGGACGATGACCTCGGGCTTCACGTCCGCGTTGGCGCCCATGTCGAGAAACACCGTCTTGCGACCGGAGGCGCCGGGGAAGGCGAGCGTGATGGCGGGGCGCCTGACGCCGCGCACGCGGCCGATGCCGAAGGTGGCCGCCGTGAGGATCGCGCCCGTGGAGCCCGCCGAGAAGAGTCCGTCGGCGCGGCCGGCGCGCACGGCGGAGCAGGCGCGCACGATGGAGGAGTCCTTCTTCTGGCGCACGGCCGTGGCGGGGTGCTCGGACATCGAGATGACCTGCTCGGCCACGAGGGGCTCGGCACGGTCGAGGCCCTCGCAGAAGGGCTCGACGACCTCGGCGGGACCGCAGACCAGGACGCTGAGGTCCGGGTCGCACTCGAGCGCCTCGCGGGCGCCCGCCAGGAGCTCGGCGGGGTCCCTGTCGGCCCCCATGACATCGACGGCGATGGTAGTCATCTCTCCTCCTTCGAGGACCCCTGGGGCCCCAGTGCTGCAGACGCATCGATTATGCCGCATCGCACGCGCGGCGGACGCGTCCGATAGCAAAAGGCCGGCCCCGCGAGGAGGCCGGCCGATGGCTGCCATGTTACCGAGTTACTCGGTGACGACGACCTCGCGGTCCTTGTAGTAGCCACAGTTGGGGCAAACGTGGTGAGGAAGCTTGGGGGCGCCGCACTGGGGGCACACGGAGCGGGCCGCGACCTCGAGCTTGCTGTTGGCCGAACGACGGGTGTGAGTGGCGCCGCGGCCCTTCTTCTGCTTGGGTACTGCCATGTCAAAACCTCTCTAGTTACCTACCTACCCCATCCGTTCGCGCACGAATGTGGGCATACACCGAAGTCATGCGAGGAGACACTATAGCACGTCTCCCCACAAAGAATACCTCGACAGGATTTCTTCACTCCGCGGTGTCGTCGGGCGCGTCGCACGTCCCGAGGTCGCCGGCATCGCCAGCGTCCGGGCCGTCGCCCAGGTCGAGGCCGGCCAGGGCCGCGAAGGGCGAGGAGGCGATGCGCTCCTGCTCGAGCTCGGCCTGCCTGACGGCGGCGTGGCCGCAGTCTACCTCGTTGAGGTTGGCGCCGCACGTGGGGCACAGGCCCTTGCAGTCCTCGCGGCACAGCACGACGAACGGGGTCTCCATGACCAGCGCGGCGAGGAGCGCGCACGACAGGTCGATGGTGTGGTCGTCGGAGACGAGTTCGTAGTCGGCCTCGTCCTCGTCGTCGGCGACCTGCTGGGGCTCCTCGAAGAGGTAGTACTCGTCGACCTCGGCGGACAGGTCGAAGCGCGCGTCCTCGAGGCAGCGGTCGCAGGTGCCCACCACGGGCCCGCGCAGGATGCCCGTGACCAGGATGCCCTCGCCGGCGTTGGTGAGGACCAGGTCGTAGTCGAGCCCCTCGGGCAGCGAGAAGCCGTGGTCGCCGAGCTCGTAGGACGACTCGTCGAGGTGGCCGGCGACGGGCAGGGCGTCGCCGGCGCTGGCGAGGCGCTCGTCGACGGGGAAGGTGATGGGCTTCATGGCGACTCCCCTACCTGGCCAGGGAGCTGCGCTCGGCGTTGTCGTCGAGCGTCTGCTTGACGCGGGTCACCTGGCCCGTGAGGTTCTTGAGGTTGTCCTCGAGCTGCGACAGGAGGCTGTCGACGTACTCCTCGGCGCTGTAGCGGGTGTCGCGCTCGTACTGGGCGGCCTGCTCGCGGATGGCGTCGGCCTGCTGCTGGGCGAGGCGGACGACCTCCTGGTCGCCGGCGAGGATCTGGGCCTGCTGCTGGGCGTCGGCGATGATGGCCTGGGCCTGCTGCTGGGCGGTGCCGATGATCTCGTCCTGCTCCTTGCAGACGCGCTTGGCGTAGGCGAACTCCTGCGGGAAGTAGGTGCGCATGTCATCGATGATGGCGTAGATGGCCTCGGAGTCGACCACCCTCCTCGAGTCGTTGGACATCAGAGGGGGCTTGGCGTCGTTGATGATGCCCTCGAGCTCGTCGATGAGCGAGTGCATCTCCTGTCTTGGCTCCATCACGGGGCTCCTTTCATGCGCAAATCAAGCTGGGGCGCGCTGGATACGCCCGACTCAACGGCCTATCTTAGCAGATTGGGCGCACCAGCCGGCCACGCCCCGCCCGCGCACACGACGCACAGGCCGCGCGACGCGGTCGGTGCCGGCCTAGCGGCCGTAGCGCTCGCGCAGGCGCCGGTCGACGTTGGCCGGGACCAGGATGCTCACGTCCGAGCCCATCGACGCGATCTCGCGGACGATCGAGGACGAGACGTAGCCGTACTCCGGGTTGGACATGACGAAGATCGACTCGAGCCCGGGGGCCATATGGCTGTTGAGGTCGGCCTGCTGCAGCTCGTACTCGAAGTCGGTCATCGCGCGCAGGCCCTTGACCACGGCACCCGCGCCGACGCTGCGGCAGAAGTCGACGAGCAGGCCCTCGAAGGGAACGACCTCGATGTCGTCGGGCAGACCCATGAGGCCGATGGCCTCGCAGATCATCTCGGCGCGCTCCTCGAGGGTGAAGGTGGTGCCGCGGCCGTTCTTGTTGGCCGACGCGGCGACGGCGACCGTGACGCGGCCGAAGAGCTTGCGCGCGCGGCGGATGACGTCCATGTGGCCCAGGGTCACGGGATCGAAGGTGCCGGGGACGACGACGTGCCCGATGGTCTTCTCGCTCACTGCCGGGTGCTCCTCTCGACGACGTGCAGGTCGACGGCGCTCGCGCCGTGGGTCTTGGTCTTGGACAGCGACAGGCCCGGGCAGTCGAGGCCGGGGGCGTCGCTGGCGTGCTCGTAGACGACGACGGCGCCCTCGTCGAGCTGACCGGAGGCGAGAAGCGCCGAGACGAGCCCGGAGACGCGCCCGGCGTCCACAGCGTAGGGCGGGTCCAGGAAGACCACGCCGAACGGAGCGCCCGCAAGGCCGCAGCGGGCCAGCGCGAAGACGTCGCCCTGGACCACGCGCGCCTCGGACGGGGCGGCGCCCAGGGCCCGCGCGCTGCGGCGCACGCACGCCGCGGCGGCGCGGTCGCAGTCGACGAAGGTGCAGCCCCGCGCGCCGCGCGAGACGAGCTCGAGACCCATGGCGCCCGAGCCCGCGAAGGCGTCCAGGACGCTGCGGCCCGACAGGTCGAGCCCGGCCGCCGACAAGATCATGGACGCCACGCGCTCGCGGTTGCGGTCGGTCGTGGGCCGGGTGACCTGCCTGCCCGTGGGGGCCTCGACCGCACGGCCCCGCCACTTTCCGCCAACTATCCTCATGCTCGCTCGAACTCCTCAAAGTAGCCACCGAACCGGTCATGGACCTCCAGGGCCAGGGCCCTGTGGGCGGGCGCGCGAAGGCGCGGGTCCTCCCCCGCCAGCTCCCGGGCGTCCGCGTGCGCGGCCTCGACGAGGTCCGCGTCCTGCCCGAGGTCGCAGACGCGCAGGCGCGCGACGCCGCTCTGACGGTACCCCAGCACGTCGCCCTCGTGGCGCAGCGACAAGTCGAGCTCGGCGAGCTCCATGCCGTCGCTGGTGCGCTCGAGCGCCTCGAGGCGCCGCCGCGCGGGGGTGCCGCGCTTGGCCGCGCAGCTCAGGTACACCGTGCCGGCCACGTCGCCGCGGCCCACGCGCCCGCGCAGCTGGTGCAGCGTGGCCAGGCCGAAGCGGTCGGCGTCGAGCACCACCATGGCGGTGGCGTTGGGGACGTCGACGCCCACCTCGACGACCGTGGTCGAGACGAGCACCTGCGTGCGCCCCGACCTGAAGTCGTCCATGGCCCGGTCCTTCTCGGCGGGGACCATCCGGCCGGTGAGCAGGCCGCAGGACACCCCGGGAAGGACGCTGCGCTCGAGGTCTCGGTGGGTGGCCACGGCAGAGCGGACCGCCTGCCCGCGCGAGCGCAGCGACTCGGGCACGTCGTCGAGGCCCGAGCCGTCGTCGGAGTCGTCGACGAGCGGGCAGATGACGTAGGCCTGGTGGCCGGCGGCCACGGCGTCGCGGACGGCTCCCCACGCGAGGTCCAGGTTGTCGGGCGTCACCACCCTCGTCTCGACTCCGGCGCCGGGGCGCGGGCGGCGCGAGATGCGCGAGAGGTCGACGTCGCCGTACAGCGACAGCGCCAGGGTGCGCGGGATGGGCGTGGCCGTCATGGCCAGCAGGTCGGCGCCAGGTCCCTTGGCGCGCAGGGCGGCGCGCTGGCCCACGCCGAAGCGGTGCTGCTCGTCGATCACCACGAGCGAGAGCTCGGAGAAGGACACCGAGTCGGACAGCAGCGCGGAGGTGCCGAAGGCCACGCAGAGCTCGCCTGCGGCAAGCGCCCGCTCGGCCTCGGCCCGCTTGGCGGCGGGCGTCGAGCCCGTGAGCAGCGCCCAGCTGACGCCGGCGGCGTCCAGCAGCGGCCCGATCTTCTCGGCGTACTGGGCGGCCAGGACCGAGGTGGGCGCCATGACCGCGGCCTGGGTGCCGGTGTCGGCGACCGCGGCGAGGCACACGGCGGCGACGGCGGTCTTGCCCGTGCCGACGTCGCCGAGCAGCAGCCGGTTCATCACATGCGGCGAGGCCATGTCGGCGAGCGCCTCGTCGGCCGAGCGCCGCTGCTCGTCGGTCAGCGAGAAGGGCAGCACGGCGAGGAGGGCGTCCATGTGGGGGCCGTCGGTCACGTGCTCGTGGGGGCGCACGCCGTCGAGCTCCAGGTCGCGCCGGACGAGCAGCGCCAGCTGCAGGCAGAGCAGCTCGTCGTAGGACAGGCGGCGGCGCGCGCGGCGGGCAGAGGCCACCGACGAGGGAAAGTGGACCTCGCGCAGGGCGCGGCCGAGCGTCATGAGGCGGCGGCGGACGAGGAGCCGGGCGGGCATCCAGTCGCAGACGTCGCCCACGTCGGCGAGGGCGCACGAGACGATGCGGCGCATCCACGGGACGCTCACGCCCTCGCTGGCGGAGTGGACGGGCAGGACGCGCGCGTGGTCGCAGGTGCCGCCCGAGGAGAGGACCTCGTAGAACGGCGAGCGCATCTGTCGGAAGCCGTAGGCGAACTCGACCTTGCCCGAGAGCGCCACGCGGTCGCCCACGTGGACCTGCTCGGCGATCCAGGGCTGGCGGAAGAAGGCTGCCATGATGACGCCGGTGGCGTCGACGACGCTGAGCTCGACGACCTGCATGCGCGGACGGGGGCGCCTGACCTGCACGCGGTCGACGGTGCCGACGACCGTCACCTGCGAGCCGACGTCGGCGCGCCCGATGGGCACGACGCGCGTGAAGTCGAGGTAGCGCGTGGGCACGTGCAGCAGCAGGTCGCGCACGCGGTGCACTCCCATGCGCGCAAGGGCCTCCTCGCGCTTGCCGGAGACGTAGCGCAGCCTGGACACAGAGTCGGAGAGGGCGCAGGTGTGCTGCGCCCTCTCCGAGGCGATCGATATGCTGGGCCGGACGGCCACGCGCTACTCGATGGAGAAGATGACGGGGTAGAGGGGCTGCTCGCCGCGGTGCGCGTCGACCTCGAGGTCCGGGTGGGCCTGCTCGATGGCGTCGCACAGGGCGGAGAAGTCCTCGTCGGAGAGTTCCTCGCCGGCCAGGATGGTCAGGGCGTCGCCCTCCTCCTCGCCCTGCATGCGGGCGATGAGGTCGAGGCAGACCTGGAAGACGTCGGAGCCCACGACCTGGATGGAGCCGTCCTGGATGCCCATGACGTCGCCGTCGTGGATGGGCGTGCCGTCGGCCGCGGAGGAGTCGCGCACGGCGCGGGTGACCTCGCCGCCGCGGACGTCCTGGATGGCCTCGGTCATGGCCTCGACGTTCTCCTCGAGGGAGGCGTCGGGGTCGACGACGAACATGGCCGAGAAGCCCTGGAGCACGGTCTTGGTGGGGACGACCGCGACGTTGGCGGTGTCGCAGGCGCTGGCCGCAGCCTCGGCGGCCATGCGGATGTTGCCGTTGCCCGGCAGGACGATGACGTTGCGGGCGTTGACGGACTCGACGGCGCCGAGGATGTCGGCGGTAGAGGGGTTCATGGTCTGGCCGCCGGAGACGACGACGTCGACGCCGAGCGAGGCGAGGATCTCGGCCTCGCCGGAGCCGGCCGCGACGGCGACGAAGCCGAGCTCCTTGGCGGGAGCCTGGGGCCTCTCGGCGGCCTGGTCCGCAGCGATCTTGGCGGTGCGGTCGTGGGACTCCATGTCCATGTTGTGGATGAAGACCTCGAAGACCTGGCCGTAGCGGAGCATGTACTCGAGCACGCGGTTGGGCTCGTTGGAGTGCACGTGCACCTTGTAGTCGGGGTAGGAGCCCACGACGAGCTCGCAGTCGCCGAGCGTGGCGAGGAAAGAGAGGGCCTCGTCGGGGTCGAAGTCGCCCTCGGCGTGGAAGAGGAACTCGTTGCAGTAGCGGTACTGCGAGCCCTCCCAGTCGTCGTTGAGCTCGATGGCAACCTTGGCACTCACGTCTGCCTTGGCGTCGACGGTGGTCTTGAAGTCGGTGAGCTCGGCGCCCTTGCCCAGGGCGGCGTTCACGAAGGCCTCGAGGAAGGTGGCGAAGCCGAAGGCGCCGGAGTCGACGACGCCGTTCTCCTTGAGGACGGGCAGCAGGTCCGGCGTGCGGGCGACGGACTCGTAGGCCTCGACGACGAGGGCGTCGAGCATCTGGGCGGTGGTGACGTCGGTGCGCTCGAGCTGGTCGGCCTTGGCGGAGACGTCGCGCAGGACGGTGAGGATGGTGCCCTCGACCGGCTTGCGGACGGCCTTGAAGGCCACCTTGACGCCGCGGCGCCAGGCGTGGGCGACGTCGGCGGGCGTGGGGGCGTCCTGGTCCTTGGCGTCGCACAGGCCCTCGGCCAGGCCGCGCAGGATCTGGCTGGTGATGACGCCGGAGTTGCCGCGGGCGCCCATGAGCGAGCCGTGGGTGATGGCCTTGGCGATGTCCTCGATGGAGGCGCCGCCGGGCAGCGACTCGACCTCGCGCACGACGGTGCCGAGGGTGAGCGACATGTTGGTGCCGGTGTCGCCGTCGGGGACGGGGAAGACGTTGAGCTTGTTGATCTCCTCGGCGCGGTCGGCCACGACCTTGGCGGCGACCGGGAAGCACGAGCGGATGACGGAAGAAATCATCTTGGGAAACCTCGGTTCCTTGTGAGACGTGCGCGGGGGCCGTGACTAGCGGGCGTTGCGAAGGCCCTCGATGTGGACCCTGACGTCGACGTCGTCGAGCTCCGCGATCTGCTTGAGCAGGAACTTCACCGAGCTGGTGAGGTTGCCGACGACCGACGACATGTTGACACCCTGCTCGACGATGACGTGGAGGTCCACCACCACGCGGTGGTCGACGGCCGCGACGTCGATGCCCTTGCGCAGGCGGTGGGACGGAAGCAGTCGGGCGACGCCGGCCTGCTCGTCGATCTCGGCCATGCCGACCACGCCGTAGCACTCGAGCGCGGCGTAGCCCGCGACGTCGGCAATGCAGTCGTTGGACACCCGCAGAGTACCCGCAACAACTCCGGACATGAAATCCCCTCTCGTCAGACGGAAGAGCGGCTGTTCGCTATCCACAGGATTATAACCCACGCGCCGGAGGCGGCACGCGGCCGTCGGGGGCCATGGCCCCTCGACATAAAAAAGGAGGTCGCGAACGACCTCCTGGCAGTGCGATGGGGGCAGGCGCCTAGCTGCGGGCGATCTTGCCAGACTTGAGGCAACGGGTGCACACGTTGACCTTCTTGCGGTGGCCGTCGACGACGACGGTGACACGCTGGATGTTGGGCTTGAACGTGCGATTGACCACACGGTGGGAGTGGCTGATGGAATGACCGGCAACGGCGTGCTTGCCGCAGAACTCACAAACCTTGGACATGACTCGTACCTCCTCGGGGGCGCGGCGCGATCGCGCCCGCAACTTTCAATAGCCGAACAAATATAGCACAGGGTCTACGCTGCGCAACTGGGATCGTCGCTCAATTGTGGCGGTTTTGTCACCGCTGCCGGACGATGGGCTCACCCAGGAGGAACGCGGCCACCGCACCGGAGCGGCACCGCACCCTCGCATCGGGTGAGTCTATCACGTTGGAGATGCCGAGGTCGCCCAGGATCTCCATGGGCCGGTCGCTCAGCGGCCAGCGCATGCCCTCCTCGTCGATGCGGGTGTCGGGCGCGACGCAGACGGCCGAGAAGGTCCTGCCCCGCGCCTGCGGCCCCAGGCGCCACTCGCCCTGGCCGCCGGCCCTCACGACGCGCATCTCGAAGTCGTCGCCCAGCATGCGGGCCGAGGCGAGGTCCTCGGCGCAGAGGAGCCCCACGACCGCCAGCGCGTGGTCGGGACGGCCGCCCGAGGCGCAGGCCAGCGTCACCGCGGGGGCCAGGCCCCGGCGCGCGGCCTCGTGGCGGACGCAGTCGAGCGCCAGGGAGAGGTCCGTGGCGTACTTCTCGGGAGGAAAGTCGATGTGCGAGGCGCCGGCGTCGCAGGCCCACGCGAGGGCCTCGGGCGAGCACGAGTCCGCGTCTCCGCACACCACGTCGGGCACCACGCCGGCCTCGTGGCAGGCGTCCACGCCGCCGTCGGCGCACACGACGTAGTCGCACCCGGAGGCGGCACGGGCGAGAAGCGCCGGGGCGCAGCGCTCGGGCGAGCCCGCCACGACGAGGGCCGACAGGGCTCCGCGCGGGTCGGCGGCGGGGCGCTCGAAGTCGCGCAGCAGCGGGACCGAGAGCTCGGCGTAGCCGTGCGCGAAGACGTCGCACCAGGGGCGCACGTCCTCCTCGCGCCTGCCGCCGGCGGGGTTGAACAGGCCCACCACGGGGAAGCCCGCCTCGTGGCAGGTGCGCACGCCGAAGGGGGCGTCCTCGAAGACCCACGTGGTGCGCGGCTCGCTGCCCAGGCGGCGGCACGCCTCCAGGTAGACGTCGGGGAACTCCTTGTCGCGCCCGCCCACGTCCTCGGTGCTCACGACGTGGTCGAAGTACTGCTCGAGGTCGTGCGCGCGCAGGCAGCAGCGCACCTCGCGCACGGGCGTCGAGGACGCGACGGCCAGGGGCACGCCGGCCGCGCGCAGGTCGGAGAGGAGCTCGCGGGCGCCCTCGAAGGGGAGCACCTGGTCGCGGTAGGCCTCGCGGACGTGGGCGCACAGCTCCTCGTAGAGCTCCTCGGCGCTCTGGGGCAGGCCGAGCTCGTCGTGGAACAGGGCGCAGCCGTCCTTGACCGAGATGGACTCGAAGCGCTCCCAGAGCCCCTCGTCGGGCTCTGCGCCGTGGGTGCGGGCGAGCCAGGCCGGCACGTCGGCCCACATGCCCATGGAGTCGACGAGCGTGCCGTCGCAGTCGAAGATGGCCCCGGTGATGTGCATTGCGCTCCCCTCTCGTTGGCTGTCGATGGGGCCATCATAGCAGCGGCGGGGCCGCCCCCCGTCACAGGCGCCACACAATCGGGGCGGCATCCGCGCGGTTTGGGTACAGTAGGAGCGGCAAACCAACGCAAAGCGAAGGATCCGACATGGCACGCTATGACTATCACTGCCCCAACTGCGGCTCGGTGTTCGAGGTCGAGCACCCGATGAGCGCCCACCCCACGGTGAGCTGCCCGTCGTGCGGCACCACGTCCGAGAGGGTCTTCGACCCCTCCGGCATCGTCTTCAAGGGCACCGGCTTCTACAACACCGACCAGCGCGACTCGGGCTCCTCGTCCTGCTCGGGCTCGTGCGACTCCTGCTCGGGCTGCTCCCACTAGCGCGGCGGCGCGACGAGGGGTCTCCCCTCCCCACGACGACGCGAGGCGCAAGACAGGCAGGGTAAAGAGCACAAGACCCGTACCGCCAACCCCTCAGCAGGCAGAGCACGCAATGGTGTCTCAGCACCTAAGGTATACTAAATTTGCAAAAGATGTCATGCACATGAAGGGAAGCAAATGAAGCGAATCAGAGCGCTCGACGGCATTCGCGTACTCGCAATGCTAGGCGTATTCGTGTGGCACGCGTACCCCCCCGATCGGTGTTTGGGATTACGCTTCCCGACCTGGGGGCCCGTTGTGTCGAGGTGTTCATCCTCATTTCGGGCTTTCTAGAGGGCTACAGGCACCAAGGCGAGATTGCGTGCACAGTCAGGGAGCAGTTTAGGATTCTGAGGAGGAAACTCTCGCTATTCTATCCGCTGCACCTCGTCTTCTTCGTTGTCGCGTTTGCCATCGCCCTTCCATGGATGCAGTTAAACCTGGCAACGTTGACGTCAATTATCTCGAACCTGACACTGACACAAGCATGGTTCCCCCAGCTCGCGTTCTCCTACAACGGAGTATCGTGGTTCCTGTCGGCACTCCTGTTCTGCTACGCGATGATGCCGATGCTCGCATACCTGCTCAACCAGGCAGAGGAGCACGCGGGTCGACTCGCGAGCCCCGCGCTTGCGGTGGGCTTCCTCGCCCTGAGAGCTTTCCTCGAGATTGCCGTTACGGGCAATCCCGACCTGGTCGCGCTTGACCTGCACGCAAACCCGTTCGTACGCATGCTTGAGTTCGGCGGCGCGTACTATGTCGGCACGTCCACCTGTGAGTTGACATCTGGGCATACCACAAAGACGCCGGACACAGACACGACGCCAGCCAGGACCCTCAGTTGGACCGTGCTTGAGTTTGCTGCCGCGACCATCACGCTTGTCTGTGTATTCAAGTATTACGGAACCTGGTCACGCTATCACTTCATCCTGCTCATCCTTACCTGCATCGTCCTGTTCTCTTTGGAGCGCGGCTGGCTGTCCCGGCTCCTCGGCACACGTCCGTTCACAGTTGCCGCCAGCTACATGCTGCCATTCTTCATGTCGCACCAACAGCTCTTTACCATCGTGTACAGGTACCTGCCGGGACTCTCACCGAAGTACCAGATGCTCCTGGCATTGATCGCAACAGTTGCATTCTGCTGGACGTGGGGCAAGCTCAACACTGCACTGCACGCACGCCAGGAGTCGGAGGCGAAGGCGTGTGATGTGTAGCAGGCAAACAGCCGGAATCCAGCACTTTCCATACTCCTGCAAACATCCTTGCTAATCGAGGGGGCGCCCCATATGGGGCGCCCCCTCGATGTTACTAGCTCGCTCTGTAGAGAATGCAGACGCTACGCGAACTGGCTGCGATAGAGCTCCGCGTAGGCCCCGTCGACCTCGAGCAGCTGCTGGTGCGTGCCCTGCTCGATGATGTTGCCCTTGTCCATGACCAGGATGAGGTCGGCGTCGACGATGGTGGACAGGCGGTGGGCGATGACGAAGCTCGTCCTGTTCTCCATGATGGCCTCCATGGCACGGACGATGGCCTGCTCCGTGCGCGTGTCGACGCTCGAGGTGGCCTCGTCAAGGATGAGGATCGCGGGGTCCGTGAGCATGGCGCGGGCGATGGTGAGCAGCTGGCGCTGGCCCTGGCTGATGTTCTCGGCGTCGTTGGAGAGCATCGTGTCGTAGCCGTCTGGCAGCGTGCGCACGTAGAAGTCCACGTGCGCCGCGCGGGCCGCGGCCTCGACCTCCTCGCGGGTGGCGTCGGGCTTGCCGTACGCGATGTTCTCGGCGATGGTGCCCTCGAACAGCCACGCGTCCTGCAGCACCATGCCGAACTGGCGGCGCAGCTCGGCGCGGGTCATGTCACGGGTGTCGACGCCGTCGAGCGTGATGGAGCCGCCGTCGATCTCGTAGAAGCGCATGAGCAGGTTGATGAGCGTGGTCTTGCCCGCGCCGGTGGCTCCGACGATGGCGACCTTCTCGCCGGGGTGCGCCTCGAAGCAGACGTCGCGCATGAGCGGGCGGTCGGGCGCGTAGCCGAAGCGGACGTGCTCGAAGCGGATCTCGCCGCGCACGGGGGGCTCGGGCGCGAGCGGGCGCTCGGGGTCGGCGACGACCTCGGGGGCGTCGAGCAGCGCGAAGACGCGCTCGGCGGCGGCCAGGGCGCCCTGGAGCATGTTCACCGTGAGCGAGAGCTGCGTGAGCGGCTC
>CALCDK010000103.1 GCA_937900605.1 uncultured Olsenella sp. | reverse complement strand
CCCATGACCTCGGCGGCGTTGTGGCGCGGACGGCCCTTGTGGGCGATGGCCAGGTCGCAGCCGAGCATATCGGACAGCTTCTTGGCGGCCTTGGCGCGACCCACGTCGGGGGAGACGACAACCAGGTTGTCGGTGTCGAAGTTCATGGCGTTGTAGTACTGGCCAAACAGCGGCAGTGCGGACAGGTGGTTGACCGGGATATCAAAGAAGCCCTGGATCTGACCCTGGTGCAGGTCGAGGGTGATGATGCGGTCGACGCCGGCGCGCTCGAGCAGGTTGGCGACGAGGCGGGCGGTGATGGGCTCGCGCGGGCCGGCCTTGCGGTCCTGGCGCGCGTAGCAGTAGTGCGGCAGGACGGCGGTGAACTTGGACGCGGAGGCGCGCTTGGCGGCGTCGGCCGCGATGAGGACCTCCATGAGGAGGTCGTTGACGTTCTGCCCCGCGAGGGACTGGATGAAGAACACGTCGTCGCCACGGACGGACTCGTCGTAGCGGCAGTAGATCTCGCCGTTGGCGAACTTCTCGATCTTGAGGCCCCGGATCTCGAGGTGCAGGATCTCGGCGATCCTCTCAGCAAGCTCGGGGTTGCCGGTGCCCGTGTAGAGCTTGATCTCCTTCTTCAGGGGCATCGGTTCACACATGTTCTCGCACATCTACGCGTCTTCCCTTCTCAGTCTCTCGAGTCGCTTGCTTGCGTAACCCTCAACGATGCGCTGCTCGTTGCGCTCGATGGCGAGCGCGTCGGCAGGAACGTCCTTGGTGATGCAGGAGCTGGCGCCCACGATGGCACCGTCCCCGATGGTGACCGGCGCGACCATCATGGTGTCGGAGCCGACGAAGACGTCGTCGCCGATGGTGGTGCGGTTCTTGGACACGCCGTTGTAGTTGCAGGTGATCGAGCCGCCGCCGATGTTGACGCCGGAGCCCATGGTGCAGTCGCCCATGTAGGAGAGGTGCGGCACCTTGGAGCCCCTGCCGACGACGGTGTTCTTGAGCTCGACGTGGGTGCCGATGTGGGCGCCCTCCATGACGTGCGCGCCGCCGCGCAGGTAGGCGCGCGGGCCGCAGGTGACGCCGGAGTCTATGGTGACGTCGACGCCCACGGTCTCCTCGAGGGTGACGTCGTCGGCGACGGTGCAGTCGGTCAGGCGCGTGTTGGGGCCGACGAGGCAGCCCTCCCCCACCGTGGTGGAGCCCCAGAGCATGGTCATGGGCAGCAGGGTGGTGTCGCGGCCGACGGTGACGTCGGGGCCCACCCAGACCTGGGCGGGGTCGAGCATGGTGACGCCCTGCCCCATGAGGCGCGCGTTGATCTGGTCGCGCGCGATGCAGGAGAGCTGGGCCAGCTGGGCACGGGAGTTGACGCCGAGCCCCTCGCGGTAGTCCGCGCAGCGGACGTGCGTGGTGGCGTGGCCGGCCTCGCGCAGGATGGAGACCATGTCGGGCAGGTAGTACTCGCCCTGGGCGTTGTCGTTGCCGATCTGGCCGACGTAGCGGGCGAGAAGCGCGCCGTCGAAGGCGTAGCAGCCGGCGTTGCACTCCAGGAGCGTGGCGTCCTGCTCGGGGGCGCAGTCCTTCTGCTCGACGATGGCGCTCACGGTGCCGTCCTCGGCGAGCTGGATGCGGCCGTAGCCGTGCGGGTCGGGCGGGCACATGGTGAGGACGGAAGCGGCGCAGGCGCCGTCGGCGACGGAGCCCGCGAACTGGCGGACGGTCTGGGCACTCACGAGCGGCAGGTCCCCGTTGAGGACCACGACCGGGCCGGCGTCGATACCGGTGGCCTCGAGCGCCACGCGGACGGCGTGGCCGGTGCCCAGGCGCTGGGCCTGCTCGACGCACTCGACGTCCTTCTCGGCGGACAGGTGGTCGCGGACCTCCTGCGCGCCGTTGCCGA
This sequence comes from uncultured Olsenella sp., assembly GCA_937900605.1. Classification (GTDB taxonomy): domain Bacteria; phylum Actinomycetota; class Coriobacteriia; order Coriobacteriales; family Atopobiaceae; genus Thermophilibacter. The sequence goes on along the minus strand of CALCDK010000103.1, from coordinate 5,591 downwards.
CGACCACGACGATGCGCTCGGCCCCGGCCTCGCGCGCGGCGCGGGTGACCCAGGAGACGAGCGGGCGGTCGAGCAGCCTGTGCATGACCTTGGGATGGGCGGACTTCATGCGCGTTCCCTCGCCGGCGGCGAGGATGATCGCAGTCATGGGCATGGTTGGCCTCCGGAAAATGGTCCCACCTTACATGGCCATGATACCGCGCGGGCAAAAGTGGCAGGGGCAGTAGGACTCGAACCCACATTACAGGCACCAAAAACCCGTGTCCTAACCATTGGACGATGCCCCTCTGAAGCCGGGGCCATTGTAGCAGGAAACGGCGCCCGACCAGCCCGGGGACACCGGGAGGGTCGGGCGCCGTCGTGGGCGCGGGGACGTGGCGTCGGCGAGAGGCGCGTGCCGACGCGCGCGCGGACGCGGGCGAGAAGGACGCGCCGCCGCGGCCGCGGGCGTGGGCGCAGTCGCGTCCGGGCGTCGCCCGCTAGAGCTCCAGGCGGTCGAAGGCCGCGCAGATGGCGTCCAGCAGCAGGACCGCGAAGGTCTGCGCGTCGCTCATGGTGAACGTGGAGTCGCCCACGGGCAGCTCGATGCGCACCTGGCGCGGCGTGCCGGGGGCGGACTGGATCGCCGTGCGCAGGCGCAACGAGAGCGTGTCCACGTCGTCGAGAAGGACGTTGCCGGTGCCGGAGGCGACGTTGTCGGGCAGCGGGGTGGACGACAGCACGATCACGACGCGCGTGGAGGGGTCGGCCTCCTGGGCGCGTCCCACGAGGGCCAGGCCGCACTCGTCGGCGGTGGCGTGGGCCAAGTTCCAGATGCGGCCCGCCACGTTGCGCGCGATGGGATCGTCGGCGGTGATGGCCAGACCGGCGTCGGCCAGGACGTTGGCCGCGCGCGCGAAGCCCATGCCGCCCTGGGGGTGCGGGCCGTCGGCGAGCTTGCCAGCCCAGACGTGGCGCAGGCGCTCGATGGCGTCGAAGGTGTCCTGGAAGGCCATGCCGTCGGCCAGCACGCCGATGCTCTCCTGGAACAGCTTGACGGCGGCCTCGGTGTGGACGCCGTAGGAGCCGTCGACCTCGCCGCAGGAGAAGCCCAGGATGTTGAGGCGCTCCTGGAGCTGGCGGACGTCGTTGCCGTGGTAGTTGGGCAGGCGCAGGTACAGCGTGCGGTCGCCCAGCTGGTAGCCCTCGTCGACGAGGGCCGCCCAGGTGGGGGCGTCCACGGCCTCGCCGAGCGACAGGCCGTGGTCCAGCCTGAAGCGCGCGACCGCCGTGGCGGTGGAGCGGCCGAAGGCGGTGCCGGAGACCTCGGCGCCGTCGATGGCGTAGCCGAGCGCTGCGAGGCGCTCCTGGATGTCCTCGACGGCGGCGCCGGTGGCGCCCTCCCTGATCTGGTCCATCTTGGGTATCTCCTCAGTCCGAAGCGAGGCGGCGGGCTAGCCCGCGCGCTCCACGAAGAAGTCTGCCATGGAGCGGAGAAGCTCGCAGGCACGGTCGTTGATGACGCCGCAGGCCGCAAGGTCGGCCGCGGCGGCCTGGGAGGCGCTGGCCGCCGCGCGGGCGCGCTCGCGGCATGCCTCGATGGCGCCCCCGAGCTCGACGAGCTCGACGGCGCGGGCGAGAAGGGCCGGGTCCTGGGTGTGGGCGCCCAGGATGGAGACGAGCTCCTCTCGCCCGGAGGGGTCCAGGTGCTCGAGCGCCCACACGACGGCCAGCGTGCGCTTGCCCTCGGTGACGTCGGAGCGGAAGTCCTTGCCCTGCGCGTCGGGGTCGCCGACGAGGTTGAGCAGGTCGTCCTGGATCTGGAACGCGATGCCGGCGGGGCGCCCCACCTCGACGAGGCCGCGCGCGGCGTCCTCGTCGGCACCGGCGGCCAGCGCGCCCGCGCACAGGGGGCTCGCGGCCGAGTACCACGCGGTCTTGGCGTCGACCATGTAGAGGTAGTCGTCCGAGGTCACGTCCCAGCGCGCGTCACGGGCCCAGCCCAGGTCGAGCGCCTGGCCCTCGAGGGTGTGGCGCTCCATGCGGACGAGCTCGCGCAGGACGCGCAGCCTGGCGGCGTCCGGCAGCGTGGCGTCGTCGAGCACGACCTCGAAGACGCTCGTGAGCGCGAGGTCGCCGCAGTTGATGGCGGGGCCCACGCCCTCGGTGAGGTGCAGGCAGGGCTCGCCGCGGCGCAGGTCGGACTCGTCGGCGATGTCGTCGTGCACCAGCGCCGCGCTCTGGAACAGCTCGATCGCGACGGCGGCGCTCAGCGCGCGCTCGGGCCTCGCGCCCACCGCCTGTGCGCCGAGAAGCGCCAGGACGGGGCGGACGCGCTTGCCGCCGCGCGAGGTGAACGCGGCGAGCGGCCGGTAGAGGTAGTCGTCGAGGTCGTCGACGGGGCCTTCGCCGGCGCGTGCCATGGGCACGGCCCGGAAGTCGAGAAGGGCCTGCTCCACCATGGGGAGGTGGCCGGCCAGGTACTCGACGAACGGGCGGGCGGCCTGGGAGGGGGCCTGTGCCATGCGCGCTCCCTAGTCCTCGTAGCCGTTGGGGTTGTGGGACTGCCAGTTCCACGCGTCGCGGCACATGTCGTCGACGTCGAAGCGGGCTTGCCAGCCCATGAGCTCACGGGCCTTGGAGCAGTCCGCGTAGTTGGTGGCCACGTCGCCGGGGCGGCGCGGGTCGATGACGTAGGGGACGTCCCTGCCGCAGGCGCGGCCGAAGGCCTCGATGATCTGCAGCACGGAGGTGCCGGTGCCGGTGCCCAGGTTGAAGACCTCGACGCCGGTGCGGCCGTTCATCCACGCGAGCGCGGCGGCGTGGCCGGAGGCCAGGTCGCAGACGTGGATGTAGTCGCGCACGCCGGTGCCGTCGGGGGTGTCGTAGTCGTTGCCGAAGACGTGCACCACGTCGCGCTTGCCGATGGCGGTCTGCGCGACGTACGGCAGCAGGTTGTTGGGGATGCCCTTGGGGTCCTCGCCCATGAGACCCGAGGGGTGTGCGCCGATCGGGTTGAAGTAGCGCAGCAGCACGACGTCCCACTCGGGGTCGGCGGTGTGCAGGTCCGTGAGGATCTGCTCGATCATCCACTTGGTCCAGCCGTACGGGTTGGTGGCCGGCTTCTTGGGGCTGGCCTCGGTCAGCGGCAGGGAGTCCGGGTCGCCGTAGACGGTCGCCGAGCTGGAGAAGACGATGGACTTGCAGCCGTGCTGGCGCATGACATCCACCAGGGTGAGCGTGCTGCCGATGTTGTTGGCGTAGTACTCGACCGGCTTGCCGACGGACTCGCCGACGGCCTTGAAGCCGGCGAAGTGGATGACGCGGTCGACGTGGTGCTCGTCGAAGACGCGCGAGAGGGCGGCGCGGTCGTTGACGTCGGCGACCACCATGGTGAGCCTGGAGGCGGCGTCGTCGCCCACGATCTGCTTGATGCGGCCCTCGACCTTTGCGGACGAGTTGGAGAGGTCGTCGACGATGACGACCTCGTAGCCGTTCTGGAGCAGCTCGACCACGGTGTGGCTGCCGATGAAGCCGGCACCACCGGTGACGAGCACGCACGTGTCCTGCGGGGCAATCTTCTCGCTCATGAGGGGCCTTTCTCTCCGACGGGGTGCAACTGTCCTCCCCACAGTATAGGGCCCTGTAGCGGGCACGTGGCCCCGGGCCGCGCGCACGGCGAGAAGAGCACAGCCGCCCAAGGCGGCGCGACGCCGTGGGCCCGGTGCGCCCGCGGGCCCGGGCGCAGGCGACGACCTGCGAGGACAACCCCCGGTTGGGACGACTCGCGTTTCTCGCTACTAAAAACAACCGCTGCGCCATCGACGCGGGGAGCGCGGGGGCGCACCATCGTCTCATCCCGGAGGCACCGACGAAGGAGGGGCAATGGACACGCACGACAAGGAGACCCTGGGGCGCAGGATCGCGAGGCTGCGCGTCTCGCACGGCATGACGCAGGAGCGGCTGGCTCGCGAGATGTCGGTCACGCCGCAGTCCGTGAGCAAGTGGGAGAACGACGTCTGCGCGCCGGACATCTCGGGGCTGCCCAGGCTGTCTCGGCTGCTGGGCACGAGCATCGACGAACTGCTGTGCGGCAGCGGCGGGACCGACGGCCCGTCCGGCGAGAAGTGCGCGGCCGCGAGTGCGGCGGGCACGGGCGCGTCGGCGGCGTCGCTGCCGGGCCGCTCGCTGGCCGCCACGGACGGTGCGACGGGCAAGGGGGACGCGGCCGCCGGCGACGCGGCGCAGGCGCCGCAGGCGGCCCCGAGGCTCGCGACCCACGTGCGCATCCAGCTGCACGACGCCGACGACGGCGACGGCCTGAACCTGCGCGTCCCCCTCGGCGTCGCCAGGTGGGCGATCACCAGCAAGGTCGGGGCGCTGGCGTGCGGCAGGCGCGCGCTGGAGGGCATCGACCTCGAGGGCATCTCGGCCGCGCTGGGCTGTGCCGAGCCGGGCGTGCTCATCGACCTGCAGGACGAGTCCGGCAGCAGCGTCGTCATCTCGCTGGAGTAGGACCCGGCGGGGCGGGGCGGGCCCATGGGCGGCACCCGGCGCGGGGGGCCGAGGCACCGCCGGGACCCCCGCCCCCACGCACGGGGCCCGCGCCGCTGACGCCGCCGACCCGCGCCGTCGCGCCGCACACGAAGAGGAGCCGCCCGGCTCCCCCGCTCTCGCGGGGACCGGACGGCCCCTCGGTCGCTCAGCGCGCGGTCCACGGGCGCGACGCCCGCGAATCCGCCCTCAGCTCAGGTCAGGTCAGGCGATGGCCTAGTACATGCCGCCACCCTGGCCGCCCTGGGCGGCAGCCGCGGAGATGGCCTCCTCGATGGTGGTGTTCTTGGGCTCGTCGGAGACGGTGGCCTCGGTGATGAGGATCAGGGACGCCACGGAGGCGGCGTTCTGCAGGGTCACGCGGGCGACCTTGACCGGGTCGAGCACGCCCATCTCGATCATGTCGCCGTACTTGCCGGTGGCGGAATCGAGGCCCTGGCCGGCGGGCAGGCCCTTGATCTTCTCGGCCACGACGGAGCCCTCGAAGCCAGCGTTGTTGGCGATGGTCTTCACGGGCGCCTCGAGGGCCTTGCGGATGATGTCGACGCCGATCTTCTCGTCGGGGTCGCAGCACTCGACGGCGTCGAGGGCCTTGGCGGCAGCCAGGAACGCCACGCCGCCGCCGGCGACGATGCCCTCCTCGACGGCCGCACGGGTGGCCTGCAGGGCGTCCTCGATGCGGTGCTTGATCTCCTTGAGCTCGACCTCGGTCGCGGCGCCGACCTTGATGACGGCCACGCCGCCGGCCAGCTTGGCCAGGCGCTCCTGGAGCTTCTCGCGGTCGAAGTCGGAAGAGGTGACCTCGACCTCGGCCTTGATCTGGGCGATGCGCTCGTCGATGGCGTCCTTGGAGCCCTCGCCGCCGACGATGGTGGTGTTGTCCTTGTCGATCTTGACGGACTTGGCGCGGCCGAGCATCTCGGCGGTCACGTCGGTGAGGTTGATGCCGAGCTCCTTCATGGCCACCTGGCCGCCGGTCAGGATGGCGATGTCCTCGAGCATGCGCTTGCGGCGGTCGCCGTAGCCGGGGGCCTTGACGGCGCAGACGTTCAGGACGC
>CALCDK010000102.1 GCA_937900605.1 uncultured Olsenella sp. | reverse complement strand
GATCCGTCCTCATGTCGTTTGCGCCCGAGGCGGTCCCCGTTTTCGAGCAGCTCCCTCAGTCCGAGCTCGTTCTTCCGTCCGACCTGCTCGAGGGTTTCGGCGGATGCGGCCTCGGCACCGGGGCCGACGCCGCGGTCTGCCGCCTGACCCGTGGCATCGCCTCGCTCGTCGATGCGGTCTCCCGTGAGGGCTCGGTTGACGAGAAGGGCGAGCTGAGCCCGGGAGTGGAGTACATCGACCGAGTCGAGCGACTCGTCACGCACTCCCTTCGTCTGTCGCTCACCAACGAGGAGCTGAGGCTGAGGCTCGCCATGTTGCTGCTGGGCCAGGGAACGCGAGACGACCTCGCCAGGGTGCTCGGCGAGCGCGTGGGCGAGGGCTTCATGCAGCTTGCGAGGTCGGCCTCCGTGTTCGGCGCCAACGACGAGCGCGGGACGTTCCGATGCCTGAACGTGGAGCCCGAGGTGGGAATCCGCTGCGGCCATGCCGGGCTTGCCCCTCTGTGCGTCATGTTCCCGGAGGTCGCGAGCTCGTGTGCGGCGCTTCTGTACGAGCACGAGGAGTACGCCCGTGCGACGGTGGTCTACGCCACCGTTGGCGACGCGCGGTCCGCAGAGGCCCTCGCTGACAAAATCGATTACGTCATTGATGCTGGTTTCGTCGAGGTCGCACGCCATGCGGCCGAGTCCGGAGACCTGTCCGCTGAGCGCACCTCTGAGGTCGAGGCACTTCTCGACGAGCTGGCGGGCAAGGTGCGCGCCGGGGCCGACGCCGGGGAGGGCGCCGACGGCGTGCCGGCGTGCCCCGCGGCGCACCTCCTGCTCAGGGCGGCTGCCGACGACCCGCGGGACGTCCCGGTCGCGCTCCTGGAGCCGGGGAGCGACCTCGACCGCAGGCTCTCGGTGCACCTGCGGGCGCTGGGGCTGCTGGCCGAGGGGCGCTTCGAGGAGGTGCTCCGGCTGGTCGCCGCGGCCGGGGTCTCGCCGGAGGGCGACTCGCTGTCGGGCGACCTCGTCGGGGTCGACGAGGAGTTCGCACGCCTGATGCTGCTCGAGGGCGTGGGCTCCGGCGGTCCGGTGCGAGACTACGGGAGGTGGGCCGTCGTGGCGCGGCCCGGCTACGAGCGGGCCGGCCTCGCCGTCCGGGCGCTGCGCGCGGCGGCCGACGCCATCGACGGGGCGAGCGCCTCGCGCAGCGCCGAGGTGCTCGTGGCGCAGGCGGAGCGCATGGCGCGCCCCGCACTCGTGGCGGTCGGGCTTCTCGCCGGATGCGTATGCGACCTGCGCGCCGGGTCGCCCACGAGGGCGAGGGTCCGGGCGTCGCTCGCACGCACCAACGCCGAGCGCGCGGGCTGCGAGTACCTGGGGAGGGTCTCGACGCTGTTCGAGGAGGTCGCCGGGCACGTCCTGGGGGAGGAGGTCCGTCCGTCGGAGGAGGGGCCCGACGACGACCTCGGGCTCGTGTCGGGCTGGGTCCGCGCTGTCCTGTCAGGTGACGGGGGAGCCGTGGCCGCCGCCTCGGCGCGGGCCGACGCGCGCGTGCCGAGAAACGCGCTGTGGGTGCTCTGGGTCCTGAGCACGGCCGTGACGGAGCTGGTCGAGCCCGTGCGCTCGTGGGCCCCGGGCGGCTGGGGGCGCCCCCTTCCGCCGGCGTGCGCCGCGGCCGCCGTCCCCGAGCCCGACGAGGGCGCGGCCGAGCCCGACGGCGCCGCGCCGGTGCGCCTGTGCCTTCTCGGCAGGCTCGACCTGACGGTGCGCGGCAGGCGGGTCGACCCCGGCAGGCTCGAGTACCGCAGCGCGAAGTCGGTCCTTGCGTTTCTCGCCCTGCAGCATGGCAGTGCGGTGCGACGCTACCGCATCGTCGAGCAGGTGTGGCCGGACAGCGACTACGCCGCCGGGTTCAACCGCGTGTACCAGGCGACGACCACGATTAGGTCCGCCGTCGGCGAGGTCGACCCGGCCGTCGAGCCGTTCGTGACATCGAGGGCGTCGCGGACCATCGGCCTGGACCCGGAGGTGGTCAGCTGCGACGTCGACGACTTCGTCGAGGCCGCGCGGCTGGCCGCGGACGGCTCGGACGACAGGGCGGTCGTGGAGGGGGCCCGCCGTGCCGAGGCCCTCTATGAGGGTGACCTGTACGTGCCGCCCGCGGACGCCACGGGGTGCCTCGCGCGCGCCCGTCGCGAGCTCGCCGAGCTGTACTGCGACGCGATGGTCGCCGGCGCGGAGTCGGCGCTGAGGATCGGGCAGCGGCAGACGTCGACGCGCATGGCGTACAACGCCATCGGCGCCGACGACCTGAGGGAGGACGCGATGGCGGTCCTGGTGCGGGCGCTGCGCTCCTCGGGCCGCGACGCCGAGGCCGAGAGGACCTACCGTCGCTTCTCCGAGAGGATGATCAGGACCCAGGAGCGCCCGCCCTCGAGGAGGCTCCGCCAGGTGGCCTCGGGAGTCCTGAGCGGGCAGGGGTCGCGTCGGTCGACGGGGGAGCGCTAGCCGGCGAGGGCGCGCGGGCCGGGCGAGCGCCGTCGACGTGGCAGGGGCGCCGGAGGGGCGCTGGCCGGCGAGAGGGGCTCGCGGGCCAGGGCGCGCCGCCGACACGCCAGCACGCCCGACTCGCTGCGCACCAGGCCGTGCCGCCGGCGCCCTCCGTGGTCGGCGGGTGCGCTTTTGGTGTTGCCAGGCGGTGGCGGGAGAGGCCAAGACTTCCACGGGTAAAGTGGTGGACATGACTGAATGAACGCCCGCATCACGAACGCGGAGGACTAGATGGCTAACTTTCTCTCCAGGCTCCTCTCCATGGGCTCCGACAAGGAGCTCAAGAAGCTCGAGGGCATCGCTGCGCAGGTAAACGGCCTTGAGCCCAGGTTCAAGGCCATGAGCGAGGAGGAGCTCCGGGGCTGCACCGCCGCTTTCAGGGAGCGCTACGCCAATGGCGAGACGCTCGACGACCTTCTCCCCGAGGCCTTCGCGGCCGTCAGGGAGGCCTCGAGGCGCACCATCGGGCTGCGCCACTTCGACGTGCAGATCATCGGCGGCGTCGCGCTGCACCAGGGCACCATCGCCGAGATGAAGACCGGCGAGGGCAAGACGCTCGTCTCGACGCTGGCCGGCTACCTCAACGCCATCCCCGGCAAGGGCGTCCACATCGTCACCGTGAACGACTACCTCGCCAAGCGAGACAGCGAGTGGATGGGCCAGATCTACCGCTACCTCGGCATGAGCGTCGGCCTGCTCCAGAACGGCATGAAGCTCAGCATGAAGAAGCCCGCCTACGACGCGGACGTCACGTACGGAACCAACTCGGAGTTCGGCTTCGACTACCTGCGCGACAACATGGTCACCAGGCCCGAGATGCGCGTCCAGCGCGGCCACTTCTTCGCCATCGTCGACGAGGCGGACTCGATCCTCATTGACGAGGCCAGGACCCCGCTCATCATCTCCGGCGTGGGCACCAAGTCGGCGGGCACCTACAAGGACTTCGCACGCGCGGTCCGCGGCCTGCAGCCCGACGTCGACTTCGAGATGGACGAGGCCAAGCACACCATCGCCGCCACCGAGGACGGCCTCAGAAAGGTCGAGTCCGTGCTCGGCATCGACGACATCTACGCCGACGCCTCCGGCCAGCTGGTCAACCACCTCCAGCAGGCGCTCAAGGCCGAGTACATGTTCCATCGCGACAAGCAGTACGTGGTCGTCGACGGCGAGGTCAAGATCGTCGACGAGTTCACCGGCCGCATCATGGAGGGCCGTCGCTACTCCGAGGGCCTGCACCAGGCGATCGAGGCCAAGGAGGGCGTGAGCGTCCGCGAGGAGAACCAGACCCTGGCGACCATCACCCTCCAGAACTACTTCCTTATGTACGAGAAGCTCTCCGGCATGACGGGCACCGCCATGACCGAGGACGCGGAGTTCCGCGAGGTCTACCACATTCCCGTGCGCGTCATCCCGCCCAATCGCCCCGTGCAGCGCGTGGACCACGACGACCTCGTCTACCGCACCGTCGACTGCAAGTACCAGGCCGTGGCAGAGGACGTCGTCCGTCGCCACGCCAAGGGCCAGCCCTGCCTGGTCGGCACCGTGTCCATCGAGAACTCCGAGAAGCTCTCGCGCATCCTCGACAAGCGCGGCATCAAGCACAACGTGCTGAACGCCAAGTTCCACGAGCGCGAGGCGCAGATCGTGGCCCAGGCGGGCCGCGAGGGCGCCGTCACCATCGCCACCAACATGGCCGGCCGAGGCACGGACATCCTGCTGGGCGGCAACCCCGACCTCATCGCCGAGGACATGCTGCGCTCCGCCGGCATCGAGCCTGAGGAGGCCACCCGCGAGCAGCGCGCCGACGCCCTCGAGCGCGCCAAGGCCCAGTGCGCCGCCGAGCGCAAGCGCGTGATCGAGGCCGGCGGCCTGTGCGTCATCGGCACCGAGCGCCACGAGTCCCGGCGCATCGACAACCAGCTGCGCGGCCGCTCCGGCCGTCAGGGCGACCCCGGCGAGACCCAGTTCTACCTCTCGCTCGAGGACGACCTCATGCGCCTGTTCGGCGGCGACCGCATGGACAAGATCGCAGACATGATGAAGCGCTACGACATGCCCGACGACATGCCCATCGACAGCAAGATGGTCTCGAAGGCGGTCGAGCAGTCCCAGCACAAGGTGGAGGAGGCCAACTTCTCCATGCGCAAGAACGTCCTGGACTACGACAACGTCATGAACCGCCAGCGCGAGACGATCTACGCCGAGCGCAACGAGATCCTCGACGGCAAGGACCTCGTCGCCCGCCTGGGCGAGGTCTCCCACGAGGTCATCGAACGCCGCATCGCCGACTTCGCCCCGCAGGAGCGCGGCGCCGAGTGGGACGCCCACGGCCTGGGCCTGTGGCTCGGCGAGCTGACCGGCCGCAAGGACTTCGAGGAGGTCAACTTCGACGACGACCCGAAGGCGGCCGACGTGGCCGAGAAGGTCGAGGAGTTCGTCGACGCCGCCTTCGCCGAGAAGGTCGAGCGCATCGGCGAGGAGCCCATGCAGGCGCTGGCCGCCCAGGTCATGCTGCGCGTCATCGACACCCGCTGGATGGCCTACCTGCAGGAGATGGACTACCTCAAGACCGGCATCGGCCTGCGCGGCTACGGCCAGCGCGACCCGCTGGTGGAGTACAAGAGCGAGGCCTACCTCGCCTTCACCGAGCTGTGCAACACCATGTACGAGGACTTCGCCCGCACCATCCTGCGCATCGAGGTCGCCGTGCGCCCCGCCCCCGCCGACGAGGAGCCCCCCGAGCTCCGTGGCGCGAGCTACTCCGGCCCCTCCGAGGTCGACGGCGACCAGGGCTCCGCTCGCCGCAGCGCCCCTGCGGGCAAGGCCGGCAGCGGCGTGGCCCGCGCGTCCAAGCCCAAGACCTACCGCAAGGACGAGGACCCGGACCCCTATGTCGGCGTCGGCCGCAACGACCCCTGCCCCTGCGGCAGCGGCAAGAAGTTCAAGAACTGCCACGGCAGGAACCGCTAGATGGCAGACCAGATGACGGCAGACTCCCTGGACGCGCTCGCGGCGCGCCTGGGCGAGGTCGAGGGATACCTGCGCGTCCAAGACCGTCGCGACGAGGTCGCGCGCCTGGAGGCCCAGAGCGCCGAGCCCGGATTCTGGGACGACGCCGACGTCGCCCGTGACGTGATGGCGCGCCTCAGCTCGGCCCGTGATGACGTCTCGGCCTCCGAGGCGGCCCACGCCAAGCTCGACGACGCCCGCGCGGCCTTCGAGCTGGGTACCGAGATGGGCGACGTGGACCTTCTCGCCGAGTCCGCCCAGCTCGCGGAGTCGCTCGAGTCCGACCTCACCGAGCTCGAGCTGTCGAGCTGGTTCACCGACGACCTCGACCACGGCGACGCCATCGTCACGGTAACGCCGGGCCAGGGGGGCCTCGAGGCGCAGGACTGGGCGGACATGCTCTTCCACATGTACCTGCGCTATTGCGACCGCCGCGGCTGGTCGGTGACCGTCAACGACGCGCCCGCCGCCGAGGTCATCGGCATCGACCGCGCCACGTTCACCGTCTCGGGCAAGAACGCATACGGCATGCTCCGTGCCGAGCAGGGCGTCCACCGCCTGGTGCGAATCTCGCCCACCGACGACAAGAAGCGCCGGCAGACCACCTTCGCCGGCGTCGAGGTCCTGCCCGTGCTGCCCGACGACGTCGAGGTCGAGATCGACCCCAACGACCTGCGCATCGACGTCTACCACGCGAGCGGCCACGGCGGCCAGGGCGTCAACACCACCGACTCCGCCGTGCGCATCACGCACCTGCCCACCGGCACCGTCGTGACCTGCCAGAACGAGCGCAGCCAGCTGCAGAACAAGGCGTTCGCCCTCAAGATCCTCAAGAGCCGCCTGTACGAGATGGAGCTCGAGCGCCGCGCCGCCGAGCTCGACGAGCTGAGGGGCCCCAAGCACGACATCGGCTTCGGCAACCAGATCCGCAGCTACGTCCTGTACCCGTACCGTCTGGTCAAGGACCTGCGCACGGGCGTCGAGACCGGTAACGTCGACGCCGTCCTGGACGACGGCGACCTCGACCGCTTCGTGGTGGGCTACCATCGCTGGGCAGTCGGGGGAGGTCAGGAGGCCAACGCATGACAACGTCCAAGCTCCGCATCGCCGTTCGCGACACGTTCCTCATCGTCGTGGGCTCGCTCATCTTCGCCATCGGCGTCGACTGCTTCGAGATCCCGTACGGCCTCGCCGCGGGCGGCGTGACGGGCCTGGCCACCGTCTTCTATGCCATGGCCGAGAAGATCGGCGTGTTCCTGCCCGTCGGCATGCAGACGATCGTCATGAACATCCTGCTGCTGCTCCTCGTGATCAAGTCCGGCGACCGCGGCTACATCGCGAGGACCATCGGCGGCATCCTGGCGTGCGGCATCCTCACTGACGCCATGGCGCCCATCGTCCCGACCACCATCGCCTCCGACGACCTGCTCCTGTGTGCGCTGTGGGGCGGCATCATCACCGGCATCGGCCTGGGCCTGGTCTTCCGTTCGGGCGGCAACACGGGCGGCACGGACATCCTGGCGCAGATCGTCGCCAAGCACTTCTCGATGCCCGTGGGAACCGCGGTCACCATCGTCGACGGCCTGATCATCGCCTTCTCGGCCACCGTGTTCTCCATCGAGCAGGCGCTGTACGCCGCCGTGGCCATGTTCATCTGCGGCAAGATCATCGACGCGGTGGTGGACGGCCCGCGCACCGAGCGCGTGGCCTACATCATCAGCGAGAAGCACGCCCAGATCGCCAGCCAGATCCTCTATGCGCTCAACCGCGGCTGCACCGAACTCCAGGCCCGCGGAGTCTGGAGCGGCAACGAGCGCCCGGTCCTCTTCTGCGTGCTGGGCCGCTCAGAGCTCGTCCAGCTCAAGCAGATCGTCTCCGAGTGCGACCCCGAGGCGATCGTCGTGATCTCCGAGGTCCACGAGGTCTTCGGCGAGGGCTTCAAGCAGATCGCCGGCAAGTCCTGACCCCGCGCCCCAGTCGTGCGGCCCGGGGTCGTGCGGGCGGCCTGCCGGCAAGGCGCCGACGCGCCAATGCCTCAGTCGTGCGGCCCAAATAACGCGTGAACCCTGACGGGCCCTGTGCGCTACTCGGCGCGCAGGGCCTCGATCGTGCGGACGGGCTCCACGCGGACGATTTCGCCGACGCCGCGGTTGCGCATCTTCTCGACCTGGACGTCCGAGACGCCGGTGTCGGTGACGAGGAGGTCGATCTGGTTGGGAGACGCGAACTGGAAGCTCGCGACCACGCCGATCTTGGAGCAGTCCGCGACGACGAGGTGCTTGCGCGAGCGCTCGAGCATGATGGCGTTGACGGCGGGCTCGGGCGCGGTCGCGGACGTGAGGCCGTAGGTCGCCGAGACGCCCGTGGCGCCGAGGAAGCACTTGTCGGCCGAGAAGTGCCTGATGAAGTCGATGGCGCGCTCGCCGGTCATGGAGACGCGCGGCAGGTGGACCTCGCCGCCGGTGAGCTGGACGGAGACGTGCGGGGCCTCGTCGAGGAGCAGCGCGCCGCCGTTGTTGGTGACCACCGTGACGTTGTGTGCGGTGATGTACTTGAGGATCTGCAGCGCCGTGGAGCTGGCGTTGATGAAGATGACGTCACCGTCCTCGACGTGCTTGGCCGCCTCGTGGGCGATGGCCTGCAGCGAGCGGGCCTGCTCCGAGTGCCCGCTGCGCGCGAGGTGGCTCACCAGCGTGGCGGTGCCGTACTGGCGGGTGACGATCTCCCTGGCCTCGAGGTACTCGAGGTCGCGCCTGATGGTGAGGGGAGAGACCGAGAACTGCTCTGCCAGGTCGCTTACGCTCACCTGGCCCTTCTCCTGCAGGATGTTGACGATGGTGTCCCTGCGCGAGGCGACGAAGGCCTTGCTCCTCTTCATTGGTCCCCCTAGCTGCTTCGGCGGCGTGCCGTTCGATTATACGGTGCCATCGTTCACAACACCCATAACTTACGAATAATCGCCACGAGCCGGAAACACCGCGCCCGGGAGGCGCCGCCACGCCCGGAATGCGCTGCCATGCCCTGTCGTGCCGCCGCGCCGCCACGTCCCGTCGTCGTGCCGCTTCCGGGCCCCGCCGTCGCCCCCGCGCCGCGCCGCCACGCCCGGAATGCGCTGCCATGCCCTGTCGTGCCGCCGCGCCCCATCGTCGTCCCCGCTCCGCGTCCGCCCATGACGCGCGCCCCGCGGGGCACGGCCCCTCTCGCCTGGGCGGGGTTCGTGTGGAGGCCCCTTCGGGAAAAACGTTTTGCCCGGAGACAGTTCGTGCATTTGCGCTCAGCGGGCGTCACAAGGGCCCGCGTCGCGTGTATCGTAGGCAGCATGGGAGCAGGTCGCACGGCACGTGAAAGGGGAGTCGCATGAAGTTCTTTATTGATACCGCCGATCTCGGCGAGATCGAGGAAGCGCTGAGCTGGGGCTGCCTGTCGGGCGTCACCACCAACCCGACGCTGTATGCCAGGACCGGCGGCTCGGTCGACGACTTCGAGGCCCACATCGGGCGCATCGCGCGCCTGTGCGAGGGCCTTCCAGTCTCGGCGGAGTCCACTGCGAAGACGGCCGACGCCATGGTCGAGGAGGGTCGCAGGCTCGCGGCCATCGCGCCCAACGTCGTGGTGAAGCTCCCGGTGTGCGAGGAGGGCCTCGCCGCGACGCACCGCCTGGCCTCCGAGGGCATCCGCGTCAACATGACGCTGGTCTTCTCGGCACCGCAGGCACTGCTCGCGGCCAACGCCGGCGCGCGCTACGTGAGCCCGTTCGTCGGCCGCTTCGACGACGCGGGCACCGACGGCTGCTCGCAGCTCGCCGACGTCGTCAGCGCCCTGGGCAACTACGACTGGTCCGGCACCTCCCCGGACGGCAGGCTCGAGGTCATCGCGGCCTCGGTCCGCACGCCCGACCACGTGACGCAGGCCGCGCTCATGGGCGTCGACGTCGCCACGGTCCCGTTCGCCACCCTCAGGAAGTGTCTCAAGCACCCGCTCACCGACGCCGGCATGGCGGCGTTCGACGCGGATTGGGAGAAGGCCAGGTCGAAGGCCTAGGCCAGGTATCGACGCGCGGGCGCCCCGACGGCGCCCGCGCTTGTGTCCCGAAAGGAAGGAAATGACTGACGAAGAGCTCAGGCACGTCGCCAACGAAGTCCGCAAGGGGACCGTCGTGGGCGTGCACGCGGCCAAGGCGGGTCACCCCGGCGGATCGCTCGGCATCGCCGACATCCTGACCTACCTCTACTTCGAGGAGATGGACGTCCGCCCCGAGGACCCGCGCTGGGAGGACCGCGACCGCTTCGTGCTCTCGAAGGGCCACTGCGCCCCGGCCCTCTACGCCGTCCTCGCCGAGCGCGGCTTCTTCCCCAAGGAGGACCTGAAGACGCTTCGCCACATCGGCAGCCACCTGCAGGGGCACCCCAACATGAACGACACCCCCGGCGTCGACATGAGCACCGGCTCGCTGGGCCAGGGCGTCTCGGCCGCCGTGGGCATGGCCATCGCCGCCAAGCACTGGGGCAAGTCCTACCGCACCTACTGCATCCTGGGCGACGGCGAGGTCGAGGAGGGCCAGGTCTGGGAGGCCGCCATGTACGCCGGCAACCACGGCCTGGACAACCTGTGCCTGCTCGTCGACCACAACGGCCTGCAGATCGACGGCTCCATCGACGAGGTCAACTCCGCGATGCCCATCGCCGACAAGTTCCGCGCCTTCAAGTTCCACGTCATCGAGCTCGACGACGGCAACGACATCGACAAGGTCCGCGCCGCCTACGCCGAGGCCCGCGCCACCAAGGGCGTGCCCACCTGCATCGTCGCCGAGACGGTCAAGGGCAAGGGCGTCTCCTACATGGAGAACGCCGTCGACTGGCACGGCAAGGCTCCCAACGACGAGCAGTTCGAGCAGGCCATGGCCGAGCTCGCGAAGGAGGCGTAGGCAATGGCAGACCCCAAGATGATCGCCACCCGCGTGAGCTACGGCGAGGAGCTCAAGGCCCTCGGCGCCGAGCACGACGACTTCGTGGTCTTCGACGCCGACCTGGCCGCCGCCACCCAGACCGGCCGCTTCAAGAAGGAGTTCCCGGACCGCTTCTTCGACGCGGGCATCGCCGAGGCCAACATGATGTGCATGGCCGCCGGCGTGGCCTCCACCGGCCACGTCGCGTTCGCGAGCACCTTCGCCATGTTCGCCGCCGGCCGCGCCTTCGAGCAGGTGCGCAACTCCATCGGCTACCCGCACCTCAACGTCAAGATCGGCGCCACCCACGCCGGCATCTCGGTGGGTGAGGACGGCGCCACCCACCAGTGTAACGAGGACATCGCCCTCATGCGCTCCATCCCCGGCATGACCGTGGTCGTCCCGAGCGACGACGTCGAGGCCCGCGCCGCCGTGCGCGCCGCCTACGCCACCGACGGCCCGTTCTACCTGCGCTTCGCCCGTCTCGCCAGCCCCGTGATCAACGACCGCGAGGACTACGAGTTCCAGCTGGGCAAGGGCATCGTCCTGCGCGAGGGCACCGACGTGACCATCGTCGCGTGCGGCCTGCTCGTGGGCGCCGCCCTCGAGGCCGCCGAGGCGCTCGCCAGGCGCGGCATCGACGCCGAGGTCATCAACATCCACACCGTCAAGCCCATCGACGAGGACCTCCTCGTCGCCAGCGCGAGCAAGACCGGCCGCGTCGTGACGTGCGAGGAGCACTCCGTCATCGGCGGTCTGGGCGACGCGGTCCTGGGCGCGCTGTCCGAGCGCTGCCCGGTGCCCGTCCGCAAGGTCGGCGTGCGCGACACCTTCGGCTACTCCGGCCCCGGCGCCGTGCTGCTGCACGAGTTCGGCCTGGACGCCGAGGGCGTCGAGCGCGAGGTCGCCGACTTCCTGGGCAGGTAGCGGGCCGCATGCGCGCTTCCCCCGCCTGCCGGCGGGGACGGGGCCATGGGGGCACGGACCGGGTGCGCACGTCGCGCCCGCCCGTGCCCCCATGTGTGCATGGGGTGGGAGTTGTGCCCCCCAACCTGCGGGTTTGGTAGAATGCCCCTCTGTACGTGCCCACAACGAGCAAAGAAAAGGAGCTTCTGTGGCCAGTCACTTTCGCAGCACTGAGCAGCAGGCTTCGGTCGAGGCCGAGAAGGACGGCCTGACCGTCCCCGTGCCTGTGGACGCCGCGCCCGCGACGGTTCCCGCCGAGCAGCTCGACGGACTCGACGTGACCGGGTCCGACGGCGCCGCGCAGCCCGCTCCGCTCGAGGAGGTCCGCGTCGTCACCGCCGCCGAGCCGGCCGACTCCGCCGACCCCACGGCCCAGCCCGGGTTCACGAGCGTGTTCGCCCCTCTCGCCGGCGACGACGCACCTGCCGTCTCGCGCACCGGTACCCCCACCGTGTCGTTCAAGAACGTCTCCCTCGTCTACCCCGCCCAGCCCAACAGGCCCGCCCTCGACGACGTGAGCCTGGACGTCTACCCCGGCGAGTTCGTCTTCGTCGTGGGCCACTCCGGCTCGGGCAAGTCCTCGCTGCTGCGCCTCATCACGCGCGAGCTGCGCGCCACGCACGGCCAGGTGATCGTCGCCGGCCAGGACCTCACCAAGCTCAAGAACAAGAAGGTCCCGTACCTGCGCCGCCAGATCGGCACCGTCTACCAGGACTTCAAGCTCCTGCCGGACAAGACGGTCTACGAGAACGTCGCCTTCGCGCTCGAGTGCATCGGCAAGCCGCGCTCCGTCATCAAGGCGCAGGTCCCCGAGGTCCTCAGGCTCGTCGGCCTCGGCGAGCGCATGGACCACTTCCCCGACCAGCTCTCCGGCGGCGAGCAGCAGCGCGTCTCCGTGGCCCGCGCCATGGTCAACCGCCCGCCGCTGCTCGTCTGCGACGAGCCCACGGGCAACCTCGACCCGGCCATCTCGCTGGGCATCATGAAGCTGCTCGACCGAATCAACCGTGCCGGCACCACCGTCGTCATGGCCACCCACGACCGCGAGATGGTCGACTCGATGCGCAAGCGCGTCATCGCCCTCGAGGCCGGCCACGTGGTCCGCGACCAGGAGAGGGGAGGCTACGGCTACTATGGCGCCCTCTAACATCGGATACTCGCTGCGCGAGTGCGGCCACCACTTCCGCCGCAACTGGACCACGGTGCTCGGCGCCGTCGTCACGATCTTCCTGTCCCTGTTCATCATCGGCCTGTTCGTGCTGGGCACCGGCATGCTCAACAGCGTGATGGGCGACGTCGAGGACCGCGTCACCATCCAGGCGTTCCTCGGCGACGAGGCCGACCAGCAGGCCGTCGACGGCTTCTCGCAGAAGGTCTCCGGCTGGGACAACGTCGAGTCCGTCACCTACAAGACCAAGGAGCAGGCGCTCGAGGACTTCCGCACCTCCATGTCCAACCGCGACGCGGCCGACGCCGTGACCGCCCTGGACGGCGAGAACCCCCTGCCCGCCTCGCTCGTCATCAAGCTGGGCGACCCGACGCAGGTCGAGGCCACCGCGCAGCGCATCGTCGAGGACCCGGACTTCGCCTCCATCTGCGACGACGCCGACAACCCCGCCGGCGACGTCCAGTACGGCCGCGAGACGGTCGAGCGCCTCTTCAGCGTCACGAGCCTGTTCCGCGTGGGCGCCGTGATCCTGGTGGCCCTTCTCACCTTCGTGGCCTTCGTGTTCATCAACAACACCATCCGCCTGGCCATCACCGCGCGCCGCCGCGAGATCGCCATCATGCGCCTGGTGGGCGCCTCCAACGGCTTCATCCGCGGGCCCTTCCTCATGGAGGGCACCCTCGAGGCCCTTCTCGGCGCGCTGCTCGCCATCGCCACGCTGGGCCTGGGCGCCCGCGCCATCGTCCCGCGTCTGTCCTCCGTGCTGCCGTTCCTGTCGTTCGACATCTCGAGCAGCATGATGCTGTGCACCTTCGGGCTGCTGTTGGGCATCGGCGTGCTCATCGGCCTGTTCGGCTCCGCGATCGCCATGAGGCGCTACCTCAAGGTCTAGCCAACTGCTTGCGTGACCGACTGGCCCCGGCCCCTCTCGCGGAGACCGGGGCTTTTTTGTGCGCGGTGTCTGGCGCACGTTCTTCTCGGCGCGCTGGCTTGTGCTGTTAGGAATTGCCGAGAGTGGGTGGTTTTGGCGCTTGGAGTTACCCATGGGCGGCAACTCTTAGACATTTGGCGAGAAAAACGCCCCAATCGCGGCGATTCCTAACAGGTCCGTGCCGAGCGGCGCGCCGCCTCGTTGGGTAAGCTGAAACTGAGGTGCCGAGAAGAACGGAGGGCCGCATGAGCAGGTCGAGACCGCGCAGGGGGAATCGCCGTCGCGGGCGCTCGGGCGGGCCGCGGCCGCGCGGGCGCACCATCACGGGGACGCTCGTTGTCTCTCGTCCCGGGGCCGCGCACGTGGAGACGGCCGAGGGCGACTTCGACCTTCTCGCCCGCGGGCAGCGCGAGGCCATGAACGGAGACGAGGTCGAGGTCGCGCTCGTGGAGCGCCGCGGCACGCCGCCGCGCGCCGTGGTGCGCTCGGTGATTTCGCGCGCCGTTGAGACCTTCCTGGGCACCTATGCCCAGGCCGGGCCGCTTGGCGCCGTCACGCCGCTCGACTCGCGCATCGGCCACGACTTCTTTGTCGTGCCGGAGGACCCGAGCCCCGCGCGCCTGGGCGTCGGCGAGGGCGACGTCGTGGTCGCGCGCATCACGGAGTACCCAACGCGCGCGAGCGCCGCGGTGGTAACGATTGAGCGACGCGTGGGCTCGGTCGGAGAGCTCGACCTCAACATCGAGTCCATCGTGGCGAGCTATGGGTTGGCGGGGGACTTCTCTCGCTCGGTGCAGGAGCAGGCCGAGAAGATCGTGGCGGACGTCGAGGGAGCGCTTGCTGCGGACCCGCGCCGGCGCGACCTGCGCGGCGAGCTCTGCGTGACCGTTGACCCCGTGGATGCGCGAGACTTTGACGACGCCGTGGACGCGCGGCGCCTTGCCGAGGGCGGCTACGAGCTCAGCGTGCACATCGCTGACGTCACGCACTACGTGGGCGCCGACACCCCCATCGACAACGAGGCCAAGCGCCGGACCTGCTCTGCCTATCTGGTTGACCGCGTGGTCCCCATGCTCCCTGAGCGCCTGTCCAATGACGTCTGCTCGCTTCGGCCCGGCGAGGACCGGCTTGCCATGAGCGTGGTTATGCGCCTGGACGCGCGAGGCCAGGTGCTGGGCGCCAAGATGTTCGCCTCTGCGATTCGCTCCGCCGCGCGCCTCTGCTATGACGAGGTCGACGCCCTTCTCGACACGGGCGCGCCCGTTGCCGGCGGCGAGAAGGTCGCTGAGCTTCTGCGCGTGCTGGACGAGATCCGCGCCCTGCGCGAGCGCGTTCGCCAGGAGCGCGGCGCGGTCGAGTTCGAGACTGTGGAGGCCAAGGTCACGCTCGACGACGACGGGCGACCGACGGGCGTCTCGGTGCGGAGAAGAACGCGAGCGACCGGGCTCATCGAGGAGGCGATGCTGCTCGCGAACGAGTGCGTGGCGCGACGCCTGGCCGACGTCGAGGCGCCGGCGGCCTACCGCGTGCACGAGCAGCCCATCGAGGAGGACCTGCGCGCCGTGCTCCAGCCCCTGCGCGAGCTGGACGTAGTTGACGGTGAGACGTCCGCCGGGCTTCTCGCCGGCGATCCGTTCGCCATCCAGGCTATTCTCGAACGTGCGCAGGGGACGCCTGCGGCATATCCCACGAACGCGCTCTTGCTGCGCGCGCAGCGCCGGGCGGTCTACCTGCCCCAGAACCTCGGCCATTACGCGCTGGGAGCGCAGGCGTACTGTCACTTCACTTCGCCGATTCGCCGTTACCCTGACGTGCTCGTGCACCGCGCGCTCAAGGCGCTCATTGCCGGGCGCATCGAGGGCAAGGAGATGGCCGCTCAGGCAGCCGCGCTGCCGCAGCTCTGCCGGACCTGCTCCGAGCGCGAGCGCGCCGCCGACGCGGCCGGCCGGGCGTCGCAGAAGGTCAAGATGGCCGAGCTCTTCTCAAGCCGTGTGGGGGAGCGCTACTCGGGCATCGTCTCTGGCTGCGGGAGCTTTGGCGTGTTCGTGATGCTTGACGAGACGTGTGCCGAGGGCCTCGTTCCTGTGCGCGCGCTCGGTGACGAGTGGTTTAGCTACGACGAGGCGCGCATGACGCTCACGGGGGAGGAGTCCGGCGAGACGTGGGGGCTCGGCCGTCGTGTTGCCGTCGAGGTCACGGGCGTCGACGTGGCGCGCGGCCAGATCGACTTTGCGCCCGCGGGACGCTGAGACGTTCTTCTCGCCGTGCTGTGGACGCGGGCCGACGTTTCTGGCGCCGGTTGTGTCGGTTGGCGTCCACACGCGCACGTCCCGTGGACGCGAAGCGACACTTTTGCCGAGAAGAACGTCGGCTCGCGTCCACGAGCGTCATGCTGTGCGTCGGGGACGGTCCTCGGGACGTCGATACTTGAACAAATTGTTGGCACGGCCTTTTTAGCCATCCAAATTATGGCCGCGTGATACTCTCTTAGCATGCAAAGGTATCAGACAGTTATCCAGGACATCATGTCCAAGATCGACGGAGGGGCGCTCAAGGACGGCGAGCGCCTGCCCTCCGAGTTCGAGCTGTGCCAGACCTACGGCGTCTCGCGCACGACCATCCGCCATGCCCTGCAGGAGCTCGCGTCCTCGGGCTACCTCATCCGCAAGGTCGGTGACGGCACGTACGTGGACGTGACCAACCGCGTCAGCTACGGTGACAGCGCGTGCAGCTTCACGGAGGACATGGCGCGCAACGGCAAGCGCGCTGGCTCGCACGTGCTCTCCTACGAGCGCAGGGCCTATCGGGCCGAGAAGGACGAGCGCAGGATCGGCGAGGCGCTGAGCCTGCGCCCTGGCGACGAGTACCACCACTTCGTGCGTCTGCGCACCGGAAACGACGTCCCCATTGCCCTGAGCCACACGAGCCTTCCGTACGACCTGTTCCCCGAGCTTGGACCCAACAACTTTGGCGAGTCCCTCTACGAGTACGCGAAAGCGCGCTACGAGCTCGATCTTGAGCGGTCGCACATTACCAAGATTGTGACGGCGGTGATGCCCGATCGTCAGCAGCGCTCTCAGCTCAAGATTGGCTCCGAGCCGCTGCTCAAGGTCGCGCACCCCACCTACCTCAAGGACGGTCGACCGTTCGAGTACACGGAGACCTACTACGTGGGCAGCCGCTTCGCCGTCCTCTACCGTTACTAGTTTGCACCTTCCCTCTATTTGTCACATACCATTAACAAAAAAGGCATCGTACAAATAAGCTAGCTGTGCTACACTTCTCTCGTCGAAAGGTATCAGACATTTGAGAGGAGATTGCATGCAGCTCATTCTGGCGTCCCATGGGCCCCTGGCGGAGGCGTTCCTGCAGAGCGCTGAGCTCATCACGGGCATGCGTCCGTCGAACTGCCACGTTCTCACCATGGCGATGGAGACCTCCCAGGAGGAGGTTGTGCAAGAGCTTGACGAGCTGTTCTCGCATTTTGCGCCTGACGAGGACGTCCTGGCCCTGACCGACGTCTTTGGCGGGAGCATCACAAACATTCTGGTCGAGTATTCCATGGAGCACCCCATGAGGATTGTTGCCGGCACAAGCTTCCCCATGGTGCTAGAGGCCCTGCTCAGCCAACCGTCGAAGTGCACCGACGGTTTTGTTGACGGGCTGGTGAAGGTTGGAAGAGACGGTGTGGTCGACGTCAATCGGCACGCTGCAGAACTGGGAGGGAAGGGAGAGATATGATCAAGGCGCTTCACATGGATGACCGTCTGATCCACGGACAGGTTGCCATCTCTTGGACTCGCACGCTTGGCGTCGACCTCTTGCTCGTGGTCAACGATGAGGTGGTTGGAGACATGAGACGCCGCAACGCCCTGAAGCTCGGCGTGCCCGCGGGCGTAAAGTACGGCTTTCGCTCCGTTGCTGACGGCATCGACTTTCTGAACGACTCCGCCAATGCTCATTGGCGCGCGATGGTGCTGGTGAACAACCCTCACGATGTTCTGAGCATCTGTCAGAACGTGAGCGGCATCGAGCGCGTCACCGTTGGTGGGCTGCGCAAGGACGCGCCCATGGTTGCCGACAACCTCAACCTTACGGACGAGGACGTGCGCGATCTCAGGGACGTTCTGGACATGGGCATCGAGGTTGGCATTCAGCCGACGCCCGAGCAGCGCTTCCGCGACCTTCGCGCAATTCTCGACAATCGTTAGTCAAGCGACAAATACCTAACAACTTAACTGTACGTGCGGATGGGAGGTACCATGATCTTCCAAGCGTTCATCGTTGCCCTGATTGCGGGCATCTGCAAGATCGACCCAAGGGTCTTCGGCATGACCATGCTGGACCGTCCCCTCGTCGTGTCGACCCTGGTGGGGTTGGCTCTCGGGGACGTTCAGACCGGACTTACGCTGGGCGCCCAGATGGAGCTGCTCTCGCTGGGCCTCATGGGAATCGGCGCCCACAGCGGCATGCCCGAGATCACCGTCGGAGGCGCTCTGTGCTCGGCGTTCGCCGTCACTACAGGTACCGGCGCCGACATGGCCCTTGCCCTGATCCTGCCCATATCCACGTTTGCCTCTTCTGCGGGTTACATCTCGTGGGTCCCGCTCAACCACCTCGTCTCGGAGCGTGCGCTCAAGGCAGCCCACGCTGGTGACGACAAGGCCGTTGACCGCTGCCAGTGGCTGGGTCTCTTCAACTACTTCATCTTCCCGTTCCTGCTCACCTTTGTGGGCATGCTTGCGGGCGCTCCCCTCTTCGAGTGGCTGCTCAACGTCATCCCGACCTGGGTGACCGAAGGCGTCTCCGTGGCGTCCAACATGCTGCCCGCTCTCGGCTTCGCGCTGCTGATGAAGCTTACCTTCACTTGGGGGATGTCCCCGTACCTCTTCGTCGGCTTTGTCGCGACCGCCTTCCTGGGCATGTCCAACGTTGGCGTCGCGTTCATTGGCGTCATCATCGCCATGATCATCTTCATGTCGCAGAAGTCCAAGTCCGACCAGAAGGAGGCTGAGCTTGATGACAACGAGATCTAACGACGAGGAGAGGCGAGAAGATCTCGCCACGTCCGCTGAGCCCGAGAAGAGGTCGATCGACAAGGGCACCCTCAGGAAAGTCTTCTGGCGTGCGTTCTTGCTGCCGTCCTGCTACTCGATGGACCGCATGCAGGCCCCCGGCTTCTGCTACTCGATCATGCCCGTGCTGCGCAAGCTCTACGGATCGGACAAGCAGGAGTTCACCGATGCGATGATGAGGCACCAGGAGGTCTACAACAACACCTTCGCCTGCTCTCCGTTCGTCCTCGGCATCACGGCAGCGATGGAGGAGCAGGCCGCCAACGACAAGACCTTTGACGTCTCCGCGATCAACAACATCAAGGTGGCGCTCATGGGCCCGCTCTCTGGCATCGGCGACACCTTCTTCTGGGGGACGTTCCGCATCATCGCCTCGGGCGTGGGCATCTCGCTCGCGAGCCAGGGCTCGATTCTCGGTCCGCTCATCTTCCTCATCATCTACAACATCCCGCACATCCTTGTTCGCGTCTTTGGCCTCAAGTACGGCTACAAGCTCGGCAGTAGCTCGATCGACGCGCTGGTTAAGGGCGGTCTCATGGCCAAGGCGACACTTGCGGCAACGGTGCTGGGACTGGTTGTCGTTGGCGGCATGATCGCATCTGTGGTGACGGTCAACGTGGCCTTTGTCGCCGACTTTGGCAGCGGCATGACGCTGAGCATCCAGGAGGTCCTCGACCAGCTCTGCCCGTGCCTGTTGCCGCTGGTGCTGACCTTTGGCATCTACCACCTGCTCAAGAAGGACGTGAAGCCGTGGGTGATCATGGTCGCCCTCTTCGCCCTCGGCATCGTCGGCAAGTTCATTGGCATCTTCTAGGCGGAGGATGAGGATGGGAATCGTAAACAACGACGCGATGCTCGACTACATTCACGAGACCAAGTCTGCTGCTCTGCACATCCTTGAGGACCGTGCGCGCATCACGGCTCGCTTCGTGGGAACGGTCCAAGGACGTTCCGTTGACCGGCTGCTCTTGGTGGCGAGCGGAACCTCCTACAACTCCTGTATGGCGGTGCGCCATTACTTCGAGCGAATTCTCGGGATTCCGGTCGAGCTGAGCACCTCATATGACTATGCGCACTTCAACACGCTGTTCCGGGAGGGTGACTTTGCGATTGCGGTGACGCAAGAGGGTGAGAGCACCAACACCGTTGACGCCATCAGGCGGATGGCGGAAAAGGGCGTGCCCAACTGCGTGGTGACCGAGGTCAAGGACAATACCTGTACGCGAGAGGCGGACTTCCGCGTTGACCTTGACTGCGGGTTCGAGGACTTCGGGCCCAAGACGAAGGGCTACGTGTGCTCGGTGCTCACGCTGCTCGTCTGTGCGCTCGAGTGGGCACACGCATCTGGCAAGCTTTCCGACGAGGACTATCAGCGGGAGTGTGACAAGATCGCCGAGACGATCGGTCATCTCGACGCTGTTGTTGCGACCGCCGACGAGTTCATCGGACGCAACAGCGAGGAGCTCGTTGCCTGCGAGCGCGCCTACGTCATCGGAAACGGAGAGCACGTGGCTACCGCGCTCGAAGGCTCGCTCAAGTGCCTTGAGACGGTTCGCCAGTTCTACTTCTCGTTCGAGGGCGAGGAGTTTCTCCACGGGCCGATTGCCTCGGTGCGCTCGAACGTCTACACCTTCATCATTGCGCCCGACGGAGAGCCTGGCGAGCGCCTGCGCGCGCTGTACCAGTGCATGAAGACGCAGAACGAGCACGTGTTTCTCGTCGGCAGCCTTGACGAGGACGACCCGCACGTGTGCGATTGCGGCTTCCTGAGCCATCCGGACATTGATGTCCTTGAATACGTCGTGCCGTTCCAGCTGCTCGCGTATCGTACGTTCACGGGCAAGGGCATGGACCTGAACGTGCGCGAGTACCCGCGCACGGGCAAGGCGGTGCCAACCAAGACCGAGGCGTTCCGCAAGTAAGGCACTGCTGCGGCGCTCAAGGCGGCGCGGCGATGTCTTGAGAGAAGGCCGGCCGGCAGCTTCCGTTGGGGCTGTCGGCCGGCCTGTTGTCGCTCATTGCGTTGTTCCTGCGCGATAATGGGAAGGCTAAGAGTCTAGCCGTGTTGAACGTTGCGCCAGGAGGAACATGGAACGCACCGAGCTGACAGAAGAGATCGAGCGCGCCGAGGGGCTGCTGCTCCAGGACCAGGCCGAGCAAGCAGGGGAGCTGCTCGCGCGCCTGGCTGATGACGCGGAGGCCTACGTGGACGCCAACTGCCCTACGACCGACGAGCTCCAGTGGTTCAGCTTCCCCTCGCTTTTCGAGCGCCTTGCGTACCGGCGCGTGGAGAGCGACCCGCGCGAGCTCCGCGAGGTGGGCGAGCCGCTCGACCGTCTCTACTCCGACCTTGCGCTCGCCCGCGCTCAGCTGGGCGACTATGACGGCGCCGCCGCCGCGCTCAAGGCCGCGGTGCGCTGGAACCCAATGGACTGCGGCTACCGCCTCAACCTGGCGGACCTCTACCGCGTCTCGGGCGACGTCCAGGAGTACCTCGCGCTCACGCACACCGTGTTCGAGCGCGCCAGCGACGCGCAGCACCTCGTGCGCGCCTACCTCAACTTCGCCGGCTGGTTCCAGGCCAACCAGAACCCGCGCGCTGCGGCCGCCGCGCTGCGCGCCGCCCGCACGCTCGACATGCCGGACGGCTCGCTTGATGCCGCCATCGACCAGGCGCGCGGCACCGACGCGGACCCCGACCTGGTCGACGACGACCAGGCGCGCGAGCTTCTCGCCGCCGAGGGCCTGCCCGCCGGCGCCAACGCCGAGGTCGCGGTCTGCCTGCTGCTGTGCGCCCAGGACAGCGCCCGCGCCGGCGACCGCCCCACCGCCACGGGCATGACGATGCGCGCCCGCGATCTCGTGGGCGCCCCCGCGTGCAGGGCGCTTCTCGACCTCATCCGCTCCACCGAGGAGGCCGAGGCGTGATGGACCGCAGGAACTCCGGCAAGAGGACCATCTCCAAGAACCGCTCCGCGCGCCACGAGTACTTCGTCGACGAGACGTTCGAGGCGGGCCTCGAGCTCACCGGCACCGAGGTCAAGAGCCTGCGCGAGCGCGCCGCCCAGATCACCGACGCCTTCTGCCTCATCCGCGGCGGCGAGGCGTGGCTCAACGGCGTGCACATCCACCCGTACTCCAACGGCGGCGTCTGGAACGTGGACCCCGACCGTCGCCGCAGGATGCTGCTGCACCGCCACCAGATCGACTACCTGGACGGCAAGCTCAGGCAGAAGGGCATGGCGCTCGTGCCGCTGGAGCTCTACTTCGACGAGCGCAACCGCGTCAAGCTGTGCGTGGGCCTGTGCCGCGGCAAGAAGCTCTACGACAAGCGCGCCGACATCGCCCGACGCGACGTG
Organism: uncultured Olsenella sp.; assembly: GCA_937900605.1. Lineage (GTDB taxonomy): Bacteria > Actinomycetota > Coriobacteriia > Coriobacteriales > Atopobiaceae > Thermophilibacter. Next base: position 10,760 of record CALCDK010000102.1, on the reverse strand, counting down.
GACCGCGAGATCGCCCGCGCCCTCAAGGAGCGCAACCGGTAGCCCCAAAAGGCTACAGTTGTGATAGCATTTGCACCGTACGAACCGACCAGAAGGAGAAGATCATGGCTGACGAGAAGAAGACCTACACGTTCCGCTGCGTCGTCTGCGGCTGGGAGGTCACCGTCGACACCCCCGAGCTCCCCGAGGACTTCGTCTGCGAGCTCTGCGGCGTCGGCCCCGACCAGTTCGAGCTCGTCGAGGAGTAGCCTCGCGCGCTCGGGCACCCCGCGCGCACCCGCGCGTCGCACCCGTGGCGGCTGCCAGCCGGCGGCCGCCCCCGTTTTTTCTGTCGCGCGGCCCCGCGCCGCCCCCGCGCCGCGGGTCGCGTCCTAGAATGGGCGGGCCCACGACGTCCGGAGGGAAGGCCCACACCGCATGAAGCGCGCAGCACAGTCGTCCGAGTCGCTCGAGATCGCCATCGTCCTGGCGCTGTCGGGGGGCCTCATGGACGCGTACTCCTACCTGGGCCGCGGTGAGGTCTTCGCCAACGCGCAGACGGGCAACATGCTGCTGCTGGGCATCGGCGTGGCACAGGGCGACTGGGCCCGCTGCGTCCACTATGCCCTGCCGGTCCTCAGCTTCGCCGTGGGCATCGCCCTGGCGCACACCATCCGCCTGCGCTCCCGCGAGCACCACCTGCACTGGCGCCAGGCGGCCCTCGTGGCCGAGGCGCTCATCCTCGCCGCCGTCGCGCTTGTCCCCGGCACGCAGAACCTGCTGGCCAACAGCCTCACGTCGCTGGCCTGCGGCATCCAGGTGCAGGCGTTCCGCAAGCTCCACGGCCACGCCTTCGCCACCACCATGTGCATCGGCAACCTGCGCAGCGGCACACAGGAGCTCGTCACCTACGCGCACACCCACGAGCGGGGCCGCCTGGAGTCGGGCCTCGTCTACTACTTCGTCATCGTCTGCTTCGTCCTGGGCGCTGTCCTGGGCAACGTGGCCCTCGACTGGCTGGGCCTGCGCGCCATCCTCGTCAGCGTTGCCCTTCTCGCCGTGGCCTTTGCGATCATGGTGGTCGACCGCGAGAAGCGCGCGCATGCCGCGGCCGCAAACGGGGTAGAATAGACCAGCCGCCGGCGCTCGCCGGCGCGTACCTTCACAACGGCATGGTGAACGCGCCCTTCGCGCCCACGCCACCTCATGGGGGTGACTGGTTTCGACAGGGTGAGCCTGAGATGGGCAGCAGGCCGTGGTCTCCTCGCCACGTTAAACAGGGGTACCGTCAAATCGAATTGACGACAACAACTCTTTTGAGCCTCAGCTGGCTCTCGCTGCTTAGTCCTATCTAACCAGCGCGTCAAACCGGGGATCGCTCCCGTTCCCGGGGCGGCGTCATTTCAGGGAGATGCTCGTGCGGACGTAGTCGGTATGCCGCACGCCAAGACCGAACCGACTGGGCAGCCAAGCGCGGGTCACCGGGTGCGCGGCTGCCAAGACCCAACCGGCGACTGAGCCTGGAGACACCTGTCAGGGGCTTGCTCTGGACCGGAGTTCGACTCTCCGCACCTCCACCATGCGCGCTGCGGCGGGCGTCCCGACACCGGGGCGCCCGCCTTTCGCATTCCGGGATACTCCGCCCGTCTGGGCGGGAAAGGGGGCCATCGTGGACCAGCCGAGAAGGACCGACGTGCCGGCGCTCGTCCTCGAGGGAGGGGGCTACCGCGGCGTGTTCACCGCCGGCGTGCTGGACGTCCTCATGGAGCGCGGCCTCGCGGGCTTCTCGAGCGTCTGGGGCGTCTCGGCCGGCGCGCTCAACGCCACGAGCCTCAAGTCGCGCCAGCTCGGGCGCACCATCCGCATCATCCTCGCCTTCCGCGACGACAGGCGCTTCATGTCGCTGTGGTCGCTGCTGAGCACCGGCGACATCGCCGGCGGCGAGTTCGTCTACGACACGGTCCAGCGCGAACTCGACCCCATCGACGCCGAGACCTTCGCCGCCAACCCCATGCCCATGTACGCGGTGGCCTCCGACGTCACCTTCGGCACCCCCGCCTACCTGCGCGTCGACGCGTTCCCCGAGGACGCCGCCAAGGTCCGCGCGTCCGCCTCGCTGCCCGCGCTCTCGCACGAGGTGATCATCGACGGGCACCGCTACCTCGACGGCGGCCAGACCGACTCGATCCCGTACGCCCAGGCCATGTGCATCGACGGCGCCGAGCCGCTGCCGGGCCAGGTCCCCGCGCGCCGCAGCGTCGTGGTCCTCACGCAGGACCGCGGCTACGAGAAGCGCCCCAACAGCGAGGTCCTGCCGCTGCGCTCGCACCGCTACGACGAGTACCCGTACTACATGGAGGCGCTGCGCACCCGCCCGGAGCGCTACAACGCCCAGCGCGAGCGCCTGTGGGAGCTCGAGGCCGCCGGCGACTGCCTGGTCATCGCCCCGGAGGAGCCGGTGCGCGTGCACGTGGCCGAGCACGCGGGCGAGCCGCTGCTCGAGCTCTACCTGCAGGGCCGTCGCCAGGCCGAGGCGCGCCTCGCCGAGATCGACGCGTTCATGTGCGCCGGCGACGGCTCGGGCGGGGACGACTGGCGCTAGGCCCCGCGGCCCCGTGGCGCCTGCGACGGCGGGCGCGCCGCGACGCAGAGGCGCGGGCCTCTCGTCGGCGCCGGGCGCAGGGCACCGGCCTGGCGGCCCCGTGGCGCCCGGGTTCGTGTGTGGAGTGTGAACGAGAATTCGCGTGGCCCCAGCAGGGGCGATGGTGTATACTCGAAAAGCTTTTTCCACAACAGAGCCCCGTAATCTCTGCAGATGAAGCGAAGGCGGTTCGTCCAGGAGCCGCCTATCACGTAGGTACGTAGGAGGAGTCAAGTGAAGAAGTCGACTCAGTTCGCCAAGGCCGGCGAAGTCGAGCGCAAGTGGGTGCTCATCGACGCCGAGGGCGCTACGCTCGGCCGTCTTGCCACCACGGCTGCCATGATCCTTCGTGGCAAGAACAAGCCCCAGTTCACGCCCAACGCCGACACCGGTGACTTCGTCGTCGTCATCAACGCCGACAAGGTCGTCCTGACGGGCGTCAAGGCTGACCACAAGCAGTACTGGCGCTACTCCGGCTACCTCGGAGGCCTCAAGTTCGAGAGCTTCCGCGAGGCTATGGAGAAGCACCCCGAGCGCGTCGTCGAGCACGCCATCAAGGGCATGCTCCCCAAGACCACGCTCGGCCGCAAGCAGGGCATGAAGCTCAAGGTCTACGCCGGCCCCGAGCACCCGCACACGGCTCAGAACCCCGTCAAGATCGATTGGAGGGCGTAACCGATGGCTGACAACACCGCTGTTTACACCGGCACCGGTCGCCGCAAGGAGGCTGTCGCCCGCGTCCGCCTCGTCCCCGGCACCGGCAAGATGATCGTCAACGGCCGCGAGGCCGCCCAGTACTTCGGCCGTCAGCAGCTCGTTGACAACGCTGTTGCCCCGCTGCGCCTGACCGAGACCGCCGACCGCTTCGACGTTCTCGCCAACTGCGACGGCGGCGGCATCAACGGCCAGTCCGGCGCCATCCGCCTGGGCATCGCCCGCGCCCTGCTCCAGGCCGGCGAGTACCGCGCCGACCTCAAGAAGGCTGGCTACCTCACCCGCGACGCCCGCGCCGTCGAGCGCAAGAAGTGCGGCCTCAAGAAGGCCCGCAAGCGTCCGCAGTTCTCCAAGCGCTAAGCCTTCGCTTCTACGATGGACTTTCGGGGTCTGTCGGCCTTTGGCCGGCAGACCCCTTTATCATGTGGGTGCGCCCTCCGACTCCCAGGTGCGGGCGCGTCTTCCATGACCAACGAAAGGGGAGAGCATGAAGTACTTTGGCACCGACGGCTTCCGGGGCCGCGCGAACGAGGGCCTCGACGTCGAGCACGCCTTCAAGATCGGTCGCTTCGTCGGCTGGTACTACGGTGCGCGCCAGGGCCGCAAGGCACGCGTCATCATCGGCAAGGACACCAGGCGCTCCAGCTACATGTTCGAGTCCGCCCTCGTCGCGGGACTCGTCGCCTCCGGCGCGGACGCGTACATGCTGCACGTCATCCCCACGCCGGGCGTCTGCTACGAGGTCGTCGACGGCGGCTTCGACTGCGGCGTCATGATCACCGCCTCGCACAACCCCTACTCCGACAACGGCATCAAGCTGGTCAACAGCGAGGGCTACAAGATGGACGAGGCCGTCCTGCAGCAGGTCGAGGACTACATCGACGGCAAGTCCGAGGTGCCCCTGGCCCATGGCGACGCCATCGGCTGCACGGTCGACTACATGCAGGGCCGCAACCGCTACATCAGCCACCTGATCGCCTCCTGTGGCTTCAGCCTCCAGGGCCTCAAGATTGGCCTGGACTGCGCCAACGGCTCCGCCTCCTCCGTCGCGCGCCCCGTCTTCGACGCCCTGGGCGCCGAGACCCACGTCATCAACAACGCGCCCAACGGCTTCAACATCAACGTCGACTGCGGCTCCACCCACCTCGACCAGCTGCAGCGCTTCGTCGTCCAGAACGGCCTCGACGTGGGCTTCGCCTACGACGGCGACGCCGACCGCTGCCTGGCGGTCGACGAGCGCGGCCACGTGGTCGACGGCGACCTGCTGCTCTACGTCTGCGGCACCTACCTCAACAAGCACGGCCGCCTCGCCAAGCAGACCGTCGTCCCCACCGTCATGAGCAACTTCGGCCTCTTCCGCGCCCTCGACGCGGCGGGCCTCTCCTACGAGAAGACCGACGTGGGCGACAAGTACGTCTACGCCTGCATGAGGGAGAACGGCTACTCCCTGGGCGGCGAGCAGTCCGGCCACATCATCTTCGGCGACCTCGAGAAGACCGGCGACGGCATCATGACCTCCCTGCGCGTCATGGAGGTCCTGCGCTCCGAGCGCGAGAAGCTCTCCGAGCTCTGCCGCCCCGTCACGCTCTACCCGCAGCAGCTCGTCAACGTGCACGTGACCGACAAGGACGCCGCCATGGCGTCGGAGGCCGTCACCGCCGCCGTCGAGGAGGCCGAGCGCTTCCTGGAGGGCAACGGCCGCGTCCTGGTGCGCGCGTCCGGCACCGAGCCCCTCGTCCGCGTCCTGGCCGAGGCCCCCGAGGAGTCCCTGTGCACCCAGGCCAACCAGATCGTCATCGACGCCCTGGAGCCGTACCGCGCCTAGGCGCGCCCTTCTCGCCCACCAGTCGAGAGACCCGCGACCACGCGGCGTGCCCCACCGGCGCGCCGCGTGGTCTTCTGCATTTGGGGCCATGTGGCCCCGTCGGGGGCTGGTAGAATTCCTAGCATCCATGTGAGCCAACGGAGGGAGGGCCGGGCTGTGGCCACGGCGGGCATCGGCGTAGACATGTTCGAGATCGCGCGCATGGAGCGCGTCATCGGGCGGAGGCCCAGCTTCCTCCAGCGCGTGTTCACGGACGAGGAGCGCGCCTACTGCGAGCGCTGCGCCCGTCCGGCGGAGCACTACGCGGCGCGCTGGGCGGCCCGCGAGGCCGTCCTCAAGGCCCTGGGCACGGGCTTCTCGCAGGGCGTTCGCGTCAAGGACGTCTGGGTCTCCAACGACGAGTCCGGCCGGCCCCGCGCCGTCCTGGAGGGCGCGGCGGCGCAGGTCGCCGAGCGCCTGGGCGTGCGCGAGATCGCGCTGTCCATCTCGCACACGCGCGACGTGGCGGTGGCCAACGCCATCGCGGTGACCGACGAGGCCCGTCCCGCCCCCGACAGGCGCGACGACGCGCGCAAGGCGCTTGCGGCCTCGTTCCGGGAGGCGCGCGGCGTGCTCGACGAGCTCGACCGCCTGCAGGAGCAGGGCCTGGCGGGGCTCGGCAGCGACGCGCCCGCGGCCCCCGATGCGGACGCGACAGCGGCTCCCGGCCCCGGCGCGGCCCCCGGTGCCGGCGCGGCCCCCGGCGCCGGCGAGCCCGACGGCGGCCTCCCACATGGCGACGAACGCACGCAACCTTCCCTTCCCTTGGAGGAGCGATAACATGCAGCCGGTTCTCAACATCGAAGACGTCAAGCAGGTCGAGGTGGCGCTCACCCGCGAGGGCGTGAGCGTCTCCGAGCTCATGCACCGCGCGGGATACGCCGCGGCGCAGGAGCTCGTGGGCCTGGGCGGCGTCACCAGCGCCGTGGTCCTGTGCGGCATGGGCAACAACGGCGGCGACGGCTGGGTCGCGGCCGAGGCGCTGCACGCGCGCCGCGTGGACGTCACGGTCGTCACCCCCATCGAGCCCGAGGCCCTCTCGGGCGACCTGGCCAGCCAGGTGGCGCGCTCGGCCGTCAAGGCCGGCGTGCGCGTGGTCGTGGGCCCCTCGCGCGACGAGCTCGAGGCGCTTCTCGCCGAGTCCGGCGCGGTGCTCGACTGTATGCTGGGCACCGGCTTCCACGGCGACGTCCGCGCGCCGTTCGACATCTGGATCGAGTGCGTCAACGCCTCCGGCGCCCGCGTGGTGAGCGTCGACGTGCCCAGCGGCCTGTCGGCCCAGACGGGCCTGGCCTCTGGCGCCTGCGTCGTCGCCGACCTCACGGTGACCATGCTGGCCCTCAAGCCGGGGCTTCTCGCCGACGACGGCCGCGACGTGTGCGGCTCCATCGTCGTGGCCCCGCTGGCCGAGCAGACCGAGCGCCTCGTGGTCGAGGCGGACCCCGTGGCATGGCGCACCGACCTGGCCGACTACCTCGACGTCGTTCCCGCCGCGCCGCAGAGCTCCGACAAGTTCTCCCGCGGCAGCGTGCTCGTCGTGGCAGGTTCGAGGCGCTACCCCGGCGCCGCCGTCATGGCCGCCCGCGCCGCCGCGCGCATGGGCGCCGGCTACGTCACCCTGGCCGTCCCCGCGTCGGCCGCGCTCGTGGCGCAGACGCACCTGCTCGAGATCCCCGTGGTCCCGCTGCCCGAGGACGCCGACGGCGTGATGTCCAAGGACGCCGTCGACGTGGTCATGGCCCTCGCGCGCCGCAGCTCTGCGGTGCTCGTGGGTCCCGGCATGCGCGTATCCAGCGGCACCTGCGCCGTGGTGGGCGCCCTCGTGCAGTCCGGCGCACCGCTCGTCGTGGACGCCGACGGCCTCAACTGCCTGGCCCGCCTCACGAACAACGACCTGCCCTCCTTCCCGGAGGCCACGCGCCGCGACGCCCCGCTGGTCCTCACGCCGCATCGCGGCGAGCTGGGCCGCCTCGTGGGCAGCGGCTCCGACGCGCCCAAGTGCCTCTCCGAGCAGCTCGACGCCGCGCGCCAGATCGTGTGGTCCGACGGCGGCTCCGAGATGGTCGTCGTCTCCAAGGGCTGCGCCACCGCCTGCGTAAGCGTCGAGCAGGCCGTGCTGCCCAAGCCCGGCCCGGCCGCGCTCGCCACGGCGGGCTCCGGCGACGTCCTGGCCGGCATGATGGCCTCGGCCCTCGCGCAGCACTCCGGCGAGCTGGCCGAGCTGGACCTCACCCTGCTGTGCGCCTACGTCTGCGAGGTCCACGGCTACGCCGGCTCGCTGGCCGCGGAGCGCATGGGCGCCCGCGCCGTCATGGCCGGCGACGTCATCGAGCTCATCGGCCGCGCGGCCGACGCCGTCGAGGAGCACGCCTCCTTCTGCGACGGCGAGGAGTAGGGGGAGCGATGGGAGCCTACCGTCACGAGAGGGACCGCAGCCCCGCGGACCGCTGGTCGTGGGCCGAGATAGACCTCTCGGCGCTGCGCCGCAACACCGCGCGCTTCTCGCGCCTGCTGGGACGCGAGTCGCAGCTCATGTGCGTGGTCAAGGCCGACGCGTACGGCCATGGCGCCGTCACGTGCGCCAAGGTCATGCACGCCGCGGGCGCCTCGCAGTTCGCGGTGGCCACCGTGGCCGAGGCCCTCGAGCTGCGCGAGGCCGGCATCGACTGGCCGGTGCTCGTGCTGTCCGAGCCGCCCGTCGACTGCGTCGAGACCCTCGTCGAGCACGACGTCATGCCCACGGTCTACACGCCGGAGTTCGCCCTCGCCCTGGGCGAGGCCGCCGCGGCGCACGACCGCGTGGCCCGCTACCACCTGGCCGTGGACACCGGCATGTCGCGCATTGGCGTGAGCCGCCGCGACGCCGTCGAGCTGCGCCGCACCATCGACTTCCACCGCGGCCTGGAGTGCGCTGGCACGTTCACGCACTTCGCCACCGCCGACGCCTCGGACGACTGGGACTTCGCGCTGCAGCTCAACCGCTTCCGCGAGGTCGTGGCCGCCCTGCGCGCCGCCGGCCTCGAGACCGGCCTGGTCCACTGCGACAACACGCCGGGCACCGTCCTGCACCCGGAGTGCCGCTTCGACATGTGCCGCGTGGGCATCGGCCTGTACGGCCTGCACCCCGCGCCCACGACCGTGGGCCAGATCGAGCTCGAGCCGGTCATGAGCGTGCGCGGCCGCGTCACGCACGAGATGTGGCCGTCCGTGGGCGACGGCGTGGGATACGGCATGACCTACCGCGTCCCCAAGCAGAGCATCCAGATCGCCACCGTGCCCATCGGCTACGCGGACGGCCTGTCCCGCTCGCTGTCCAACCGCATGGACGTCCTCGTGGACGGCATGCGCTGCCGCCAGGTGGGCAACATCTGCATGGACCAGTTCATGTTCGCCGTCGACGTCAACGGCGCGCGCGCCATCAACCCGTCGAAGCCCGTCTCGTACGGCGACGTGGTGACCGTCATGGGCCGCGACGGCGACGACCGGATCAGCGCCGACGACATCGCCGAGCTGCGCGGCACCATCTCCTACGAGGTGGTCTGCGACTTCGGCATGCGCCTGCAGAGGGTCTATGCCTAGGCGCGCGACGGCCGGCTCCGCCGCGCGCGAGAGGGGGCTCGACATCATGTCCGTCATGGAGATCCCCGGGCACGTCAACCAGGGCCCGCGGGAGGTGGAGCTCTTCGAGATCTCCAACCTCCTCGGGGACTGCCAGCGCTGCCCGCTGGGCCAGACGCGCACCAACGTCGTCTTCGGCGCCGGCGACCCGCACGCCCGCGTCATGCTCGTGGGCGAGGCCCCGGGCCGCAACGAGGACCTCAGCGGCGAGCCTTTCGTGGGCGCCGCCGGCCACAAGCTCGACGCGCTCCTCGCCCATGCGGGGCTCTCGCGCGACGAGGTCTACATCGCCAACGTCCTCAAGTGCCGCCCGCCCAGCAACCGCAACCCCCGCGCCGAGGAGATCGTGACCTGCTCGCCGTTCCTTCGCGAGCAGATCCGCAGCGTCTGGCCCGACGTCATCGTCTGCCTGGGCAACTTCGCCTCGCAGTTCGTACTGCGCACCAACGCCGGCGTGACCACGCTGCGCGGGCGGCTGCACCAGACGGGGCACTTCGTGGTGTGCCCCACCTTCCACCCCGCCGCGTGCATCTACCACGCGGAGTGGCAGCCGCTGCTCGAGGCCGACCTGCGCATGGTGGGCCAGTGGCTCGCCGACCACCCCAAGGAGGAGTCATGAGCGAGAGGGACGTGTGCCTGTCCGACGGCGAGCTGCGCGTGAGGAGCGCCTCGCGCGAGAGGACCATCGAGGTGGGCCGCGTCCTGGGCGGCCTGGTGGAGCCCGGCGACGTCCTGGTGCTCACCGGCGACCTGGGCGCGGGCAAGACCCAGCTCACCAAGGGCCTCGCGCAGGGCATGGGCGTCGCCGACGACGTGACGAGCCCCACCTTCACCATCGAGATGGTCTACGAGGGCGCGCGCATGCCGCTGTGCCACTTCGACCTGTACCGCCTCGACGACCCGGACCAGCTGGAGGACGTGGGCCTCTACGACGTGCTCGGCGCCGACGGCGTGTGCGCCATCGAGTGGGGCGAGCAGTTCGGCGAGCAGATCGGCGACGAGCGCGTGGACGTCTACGTCACGCGCCTGGATGCCGAGGCCGCCTGCGGCGAGGAGCCCCCGCGGGAGGTGCGCCTCGTCGCGCACGACGCGCGCGGCCGCGAGCTTGTCGCCGCCCTGGGCAGCGCGCTCGGGGCCTGACGGGCCCGGGGCCGCGACGCACGCGAGCCGGGGCCCGGCGACGCGGCGCGGCCGTCGTGCCCGCGGCCCGCACAGCACGTGACGACGCCGGGAGGGGCGCCTGGTCGGAGACGGCCGGGCGCCCCTCTCGCGCTTCTCGCCACTGTGGCATGCCGTCCCACCAGGGGCTTCTCCCCGTCGCGGCATGCCGTCGCGTCCGGATCCCCGAGCCCCTCTCGACTATTTTGAAATTCCCTATTGATAACGAGTCTCAACAAGGTATAGTTATCACAGCAAGCGAGGAGAGGAGGGGCCATGACGCAGAGGAACACCGTCCAGCGCACGATCATCCTGGACGCGCTCCGCGACCTGGCCAACCACCCCACCGCCGGGCAGGTCTACGAGGCCGTCCACGCCCAGCACCCCACCATCAGCAAGGCCACCGTCTACAGGACGCTCGGCCGACTGGCGGACGAGGGCATCGTCCTCAGGGTGCGCATCAACAATGGTGCGGACCACTTCGACCACCAGACCTTCGAGCACTCCCACATCAGGTGCGTAGGCTGCGGCCGCGTGGACGACGTGGAGGTCTCCCCGATGGAGGGGGTCGACGAGGCGGCTGCCGCGTCGTCTGGGTATAAGGTCCGCGGCCACGTGCTGCAGTTCGACGGCCTCTGCCCCGCCTGCCAGCGCGACGAGGCCCGAAGGGCCTAGCACACAAGCCAAACGAGCGGGCAAGGGGCCCGCGCAAGGAGAAGGGAAACTGCCATGAAGTGGGTTTGCAAGGTCTGCGGTTACATCTACGAGGGCGCCGAGCCGCCCGCG
>CALCDK010000101.1 GCA_937900605.1 uncultured Olsenella sp. | reverse complement strand
TGCTCGAGCTCATCGAGGCCGTGCAGGGCCCGGTGCTCGTGGGCGGCTGCGTGGCGGCCGAGGGCCAGGCGTGCCCTCGCCGCGCGTGTTGCTGCTTCAACCCGGTGTGGTGCACCGCCGAGCGCCTGCTGCGCTCGCTCTTCTCGACCGTGACGCTGCACCAGCTCGTGGTGGAGGGCCTCTCGCCGGCGTTCGAGGGCAGCTTCGGCCTGGTGGCCACCAAGGGCGCGCGTGCGCTCGCGCTGGGCGCCGACGGCGAGCCGCTGTCGGCCTCCGCGTCGGGCATGGCGCCTGCCGCGGACGACGCCGCGGCCCCGGACGCCGTCGCCGGCGAGAAGGACGCCGCGGCCCCGGACGCCGCCGGCGAGAAGGACGCCGCGGCCCCGGACGCCGCCGGCGCGGCCCGCGCATGACGCGCCGCTCCGAGGCCCCCGCGCCGCCCGCCCCCGAGCTCCTCGCGCGCTTCCGCCGCACCGTGCTCGAGCGCGGCGCCGAGCTCTACCGCGACCTGCCCTGGCGCCGCACGCGCGACCCGTACCAGGTTTGGGTCTCGGAGGCCATGCTCCAGCAGACCCAGACCACGCGCGTGGACGGCCGCTGGCAGCGCTGGCTGCAGCGCTTCCCCACAGTGATGGACCTGGCCGCGGCCGAGCCCGCCGACGTCCTCGACGAGTGGCAGGGCCTCGGCTACAACCGCCGCGCCCTCGCGCTGCACCGCGCCGCCAAGGCGCTCGCCGAGGGGGGCGGCACGGTTCCCAGCGACGCCCGCGAGCTCCAGGCGCTGCCGGGCGTGGGCCCCGCCACCGCCGCGGGCATCCGGGCCTTCGCCTTCGACCTGCACGCGGTCTACCTGGAGACCAACGTGCGCGCCGTGCTGATCCACGAGCTGTTCCCCGACCGCGACGACGTCGCGGACCGCGAGCTCGTCGGCATCGTCGACGCCACGTGCCCGGCTGACGCCTCCGACCCGTCCGACGATCCGCGTACGTGGTACTACGCGCTGCTCGACTACGGGGCGCACCTCAAGCGCACCGTCCCCAACCCGTCGCGGCGCTCGCGCTCGCACGTGCGCCAGTCGCGCTTCGAGGGCTCGCACCGCCAGAAGCGCGCCGCGGCGCTTCGCGTCCTTCTCGCCCACCGCACGCAGGGCGCCGCAGGCGTCGATTTGGGCACCGTCCACGAGGAGCTCGACGCCATGGAGCGCGAGGCGGGTAGAACTCCCCTAGGCGCCGACGAGGTCTGCGCGCTCCTGGACGAGCTCGCCTCCGAGGGGTTCTGCCGCCGGGAGGGCGGCCTCTGGCGCGCCTGACGGACGGGCCGTCCCCCGCGCGACCGCGCGACGGGCACCGGCCCCTCACGAGGAGGCGATCGTCATGGCAGTTGACTTCGAGCACTCGAGGACGAGGGAGAACCTCGCCGCCGCGTTCGCGGGGGAGGCGCAGGCCGCCATCAGGTACTCCTACTTCGCGTCCAAGGCCAAGAAGGAGGGCTACGAGCAGATCTCGTCGATCTTCTCGGAGACCTCTGGCAACGAGCGCGAGCACGCCAAGCTCTGGTACAAGGCCCTGCATGGCGGCGAGGTGCCCGACACGGCCTCCAACCTGCGCGACGCCGCCGACGGCGAGCGCGAGGAGTGGACGCACATGTACGCCGGCTTCGCCCGCACTGCCCGCGAGGAGGGCTTCGACGACGTCGCGGCCCGCTTCGAGCTGGTCGCCGACGTCGAGCGCGCCCACGAGGAGCGCTACCGCCGCATCCTCGAGCGCGTCGAGAGGGGCGAGGTCTTCTCGCGTCCCGGAGTGAAGGTGTGGAAGTGCCGCAACTGCGGGCACCTGCACGTGGGTCCGGAGGCGCCCGAGACCTGCCCGGTCTGCAACCACCCGCGCGCGTACTTCGAGGAGCAGGCGCTCAACTACTAGCGTCGTCGCGGCCCGGTGGTCGGACGCGCCTCGCGGCCCGGCGGTCGCCCGTCTCGCCGCCGCGCTGCGAGCGCCTGGCCGCGATTTCGGTCCCCTGCGGTCCCGCTCGGTTGCGTTCGCGATGCGGGACGGCACGCGGCTTCCGAACACCGTGTTTCCCCAATCGTTCGCATTTGCGAACGTCGACGCGCCACGACGCGCCCCACATCGCCGCAGGCCGGCGCCCCGACTCCGTTCGGCCGGGGCGCCGGCCCCTTTTACGCCTGCATGACGTGGGGCTGCTATGCCTCTGACCTGCGGGTGGTTTCATGGTCCCAGATTCACGACGAGACCAGAGAGATAGCCGATGACACAATCCCGGTCCTGTGACCTGCGCTTCGTTGGCATTCGCCGACCGCCGAACGACGCCCCTTACGTTCGCGGATTTTTTATGGACGTTCGTCGCGTACAATTGGTACAAAGATGAGGCGGCGCACGGGTGCCACGTCGGACCCACGCGCGTGGTGTGCCAACAAGACCGAGGAGCGTGGCATGAGTGCAAGCCAGAGCGAGCTTCGCCTGAGCGCTGACGACCTCTTCCTCCTTGCCCGGGGGGACTGGCAGCGAAGCTACGAGAAGATGGGCGCCCACCCCGCCTGCGACCAGGACGGGACCGAGGGCTACCGCTTTGCCGTGTGGGCGCCGGACGTGGAGTCCGTCCACGTGATCGGCGACTTCAACGGTTGGGACGAGTGGGCCACCCCGCTCGAGCCCGCGGCCACCGGCGGCGTCTGGGAGGGCTTCGTCCCCGGCGTCCCCGAGGGCTGCCTCTACAAGTACCTGATCCGCACCACGGACGGGCGCAGCCTCTACAAGGCCGACCCGTACGCGTTCCAGGCCGAGCTCGTTCCCGGCACCGCCTCGCGCACCGCGGACCTGTCGGGCTACCGCTGGCGCGACGGCCGCTGGATGCGCCACCGCGCGTCGCACGAGTTCCTCTCGTCGCCCCTCAACATCTTCGAGGTGCACCTGGGCTCCTGGCGCCGCCACGGCGACGAGCCCCAGGGCGAGCCGCGCCCCGACGGAACCTGGCCGGGCCCCGGCGACCCCTTCCCCGCGCAGCGCGGGACGGCCTACACCTACGACGAGCTCGCCGACGAGCTCGTCTCCTACGTGAGCGAGATGGGCTACACCCACGTCGAGCTCATGCCCGTGGCCGAGCACCCCTTCGACGGCTCCTGGGGCTACCAGGTGACGGGCTACTACGCCCCCACCTCGCGATACGGCACCCCCAAGCAGTTCATGCACCTCGTCGACGCCTTCCACCAGGCCGGCATCGGCGTCATCCTCGACTGGGTCCCCGGCGGCTTCTGCGCCGACGAGCAGGGCCTGGCCTACTTCAACGGCCAGATGCTCTACGAGCACGACGTGCACCCCAACTGGGGCACCCACAAGTTCGACTTCTCGCGCGGCGAGGTTCGCAGCTTCCTCGTCTCCAACGCGCTGTACTGGGCCGACGTCTTCCACGTCGACGGCCTGCGCATGGACGGCGTGTCCAGCATGCTCTACATGAACTTCGGCGTGGACGACCCCGCCCGCAAGCGCCTCAACGAGAGGGGCACCGAGGAGGACCTCGACGCGTCCGCCTTCATCCGCCAGGTCAACACGGCCATGGGCCGGGCCTGCCCGGACGTCATGATGATCGCCGAGGAGTCCACCGCATGGCCCCTGGTCACCTACCCGCCCGAGGACGGCGGCCTGGGCTTCCACCTCAAGTGGGACATGGGCTGGATGAACGACACCCTGCACTACGTGCAGACCGACTTCCCCTGGCGCCCCGGCAACCACCGCCTGCTGACCTTCTCGACCATGTATCAGTTCAACGAGAACTTCGTCCTGCCGCTGTCGCACGACGAGGTCGTCAACGGCAAGTGCTCGCTCATCACGCGCCAGCCGGGCGACCAGTGGCGCCAGTTCGCGGGCATGAGGGCCCTGGCGCTCTACCAGATGACCCACTGCGGCGCCAAGCTCAACTTCATGGGCAACGAGATCGGCCAGTACATCGAGTGGCGCTACTACGAGGGCATCGAGTACTTCCTGGCCGAGAGGTACGACCAGCACCGCCAGCTGCGCGACTTCGTCCGCGAGCTCAACCACCTGTACCTGGACCAGCCCGCCCTGTGGCGCCACTCCTACGACGCCGCCGGCTTCGACTGGATCGACGCCGACAACGCCGGCCAGTCCATCGTCTCGTTCGTCCGCCACGCCGACAAGCCCGGCGAGGACCTCGTCGTCCTGCTCAACTTCGACGTCAACGCGCACGAGGGCTTCCGCCTGGGCGTGCCGCGCTGGTGCCGCTGGAAGGAGCTGCTCAACTCCGACGACGTGCGCTTCGGCGGCTCGGGCGTGGTCAACGAGGGCCTGCTCGACTGCGAGGACGAGCCTTGGAACGGCTGCGAGCAGTCCGTGGTCCTGCGCGTCCCGCCGCTGGGCGGCGTGGTCCTGAGGCGCGGCGCCGAGCAGCCCCGCCCGGCCGCCCGCACGCGCGCCAGGGGCACGGGTGACGCCGCGTCCGCCACGGCCGGCACCGAGGCCGGCACGTCCGCCGGCGCCGCGCCCGCCAAGCCCAGGCCCCGCCCGCGCCCCAAGGGCCGCGGCAAGGGCCAGCGGCGCGGGAAGTAGCGCGCCTCTCGTCGCCGCGATCCGCACCCGGCCCGCCACGTCATGCAACCCAACGGAGAGGAGACTCCCTTGTCACAGCCCAAGGTGTTCCAGAGCCAGCAGGAGTTCGTCGAGCAGTATCGCGAGGCGTGCGCGACGGAGTTCGGCACCACGTTCGAGGAGTGCGCCCCGCAGGAGCGCTACTTCGCCCTGGCCAAGCTGATCGCGAGCAAGGCGCGCGCCATCCGCACGCAGGACCCCTCCGAGCGCACCCGCAAGAAGGTCTACTACTTCTCGCTCGAGTTCCTGGTGGGCCCGCTGCTCGACAACTACCTCATCAACTTCGGCGTGCGCGACCTCGTCGCCGACGGCGTGCGCTCCATGGGCACTACGCTCGAGGAGATCTGCGCGCAGGAGGTCGACCCGGGCCTGGGCAACGGCGGCCTGGGCCGCCTGGCCGCGTGCTTCCTCGACTCCATGGCCCACGAGGGCATGGCCGGCTACGGCAACGGCATGCGCTACCGCTACGGCCTGTTCCGCCAGCGCATCGAGGGCGGCCGCCAGGTCGAGTGCACCGACAACTGGCTGGCCAACGGCTTCCCCTGGGAGTCGCGCAAGGACGCCAGCGCGGTCGTCGTCCAGTTCGGCGCTCAGGTCGTGCGCCACGAGGACGCCGCCGGCCGCTTCTGGTTCACCCAGGAGGGCGGCGAGAAGGTCCGCGCCGTCCCGTACGACGTGCCCATCGTGGGCTACGGGGGCACCCAGGTGAACAAGCTGCGCCTCTGGTCGGCCGAGCCCTACGAGGAGGACTTCGACCTCGACGCCTTCAACGCCGGCGACTACGCCCGCGCCAACAAGTTCCGCTCCGACGTGGAGGCCATCTCCACCATCCTGTACCCCAACGACGCCGGCGAGCACGGCCGCATGCTGCGCCTCAAGCAGGAGTACCTGTTCGTCTCGGCCGGCCTGCAGACCATCCTGCGCACCTACGAGCGCGACTTCGGGCCCGACTGGGAGCACCTGGGCCAGCACGTCTGCATCCACACCAACGACACGCACCCCGCCATGTGCGGCCCCGAGCTCATGCGCCTGCTCGTGGACGAGAGGGGCGTCGACTTCGACCTCGCGTTCAGGATCGCGCACGAGACGATCAGCTTCACCAACCACACGGTGATGCCCGAGGCCCTGGAGAAGTGGCCCATCAACACGTTCCGCGCCCTTCTCCCGCGCGTGTACATGTTCATCGAGGAGATTGATCGCCGTTACCGCGAGGGCCTCTCGGCCGAGATGTCCGGCACCGAGGGCAACTGGACCGACGTCCTGTGCAACACCGCCATCCTGTGGGACGGCCAGGTCCGCATGGCCAACCTCTCGATCATCTTCAGCCACTCCATCAATGGCGTGTCCGCGCTGCACACCAAGATCTTGGAGGACGACGTCTTCCACGACTTCTACCAGCTGCGCCCGCTCATGTTCAACAACAAGACCAACGGCGTCTCGCACCGCCGTTTCCTGCGCGAGGCCAACCCGGCGTACTCCCAGCTCATCACCGAGGCCATCGGCGACGGCTGGATGGACGACGCCAGCCAGCTCTCGCGCCTCGAGGCCCTCGAGGGCGACGCCGGCTTCCTGGACGGCATGGAGCGCGCCAAGCGCGCCGACAAGCAGCGCCTGGCCGAGTACGTCAAGCGCACCACCGGCGTCGTGCTCGACGTGGACTCGGTCTTCGACGTGCAGGTCAAGCGCTTCCACGCCTACAAGCGCCAGCTGCTCAACGTGCTCAAGGTCCTCGCGGTCTACAACCGCATCCTGAGCGACCCCACCTACGACCCCAGGCCCACGTCCTTCGTCTTCTCGGGCAAGGCGGCGCAGAGCTACGTCTTCGCCAAGGAGGTCATCAGGCTCATCAACTCGGTGGCCGACGTCGTGAACAACGACCCGCGCGCCAACGACAAGATTCGCGTGGCCTTCGTCCCCAACTTCGCCGTCTCCAACGCGCAGCTCATCTACTCCGCCATCGAGATCTCCGAGCAGATCAGCGTGGCGGGCGCCGAGGCCTCCGGCACGTCCAACATGAAGCTCATGATGAACGCGGCCATCACGCTGGGCACCCTCGACGGCTCCAACGTCGAGATCTCCGAGCTCGTCGGCCCGCAGAACATCAAGATCTTCGGCCTGCACGCCGACGAGGTCGAGGCCCTGCGCGCCTCCGGACGCTACTACGCCTGGGACGAGTACAACAACGACCGCGAGGTCCTCGGCCGCGTCGTGGACCAGCTCACCGACGGCACGCTCGCGCGCCTCTCGGGCAACTTCGAGAGCATCCGCGACTACCTCATGGCCGACAATGACCCGGACCTGGTCCTGCGCGACTTCCACTCCTACCTGCAGGCGTTCCACGAGCTTCTCGACGCCTACGGCGACCGTCGCGCCTGGAACGCCTCTGCGCTGCACAACACCGCGAAGTCCGGGTTCTTCTCGTCCGACAGGACCATCCGCGAGTACATGGCCGACATCTGGCACGTCGAGGCCTAGCGCCTCTGTCACACAAGACGTTCGGGGCTCGCGTCCCGAGGAAGGTACGAAGGGAGTCTGGGAGTATGGCCAAGAGGGAATGCATCGCGATGCTCCTCGCGGGAGGGCAGGGCAGCAGGCTGGGCGCGCTGACGAGCGACGTCGCCAAGCCGGCCGTGTCCTTCGGGGGCAAGTTCCGCATCATCGACTTCGCGCTGTCCAACTGCGCGAACTCCGGTGTCATGACGGTGGGCGTCCTGACGCAGTACCGACCCTACCTGCTGCACAGCTACATCGGCACCGGCGAGGCGTGGAACCTCGACGACCGCGAGGGCGGCGTCTCGATCCTGCCGCCGTACGCCACGCAGACGGGCGGCGCCTGGTACGAGGGCACGGCCGACGCCGTGACGCAGAACATCGGCTACATCGAGCAGAACGACCCCGAGTACGTGCTCATCCTCTCGGGCGACCAGCTCTACCGCATGGACTACGACGAGATGCTCGCCAACCACAAGCGCCACGACGCCGACCTGACCATCGCGGTCATGCCGGTGCCGTGGGAGGAGGCGTCGCGCTTCGGCATCATCACGCAGGACGCCGACGAGCGCATCACCAAGTTCACCGAGAAGCCCGCCAACCCGGACTCCAACCTCGCCTCCATGGGCATCTACATCTTCAACGCCGACCTGCTCCTCGACGCCCTGCGCGCCGACGCGGCCGACCCCGACTCCTCGCACGACTTCGGCAAGGACATCATCCCCAGGCTGCTGGCCGAGGGCAGGCGCCTGTACACCTACGAGTTCCAGGGCTTCTGGCGCGACGTCGGCACCATCTCGAGCTACCACGAGACGAGCATGGACCTTCTCGGCCCAAACCCGGCCTTCGACCTGCACAACGACACGTTCCCGATCATGAGCAACGACTCCGCCCGCCCGCCCGCGCTCCTCGGCGGCGGCGCCGACATCGACGACTGCATCGTCTCCAACGGCTGTCAGATCTACGGAACCTGCAAGCACTCGATCATCTCCACTGACTGCTACGTCGGCGAGCGCGCCGTGGTCACCGACTCGGTGCTGCTGCCGGGCGCGGTGGTGAGAGATGGCGCGCACGTGACGCGCGCCATCCTGGGCGAGCACTCCACCGTCGAGGAGGCCGGCCAGCTGGGCTGCGCCGACGGCGGTGACATCGCCGTCATCGGCAACGACGTCCTGGTGGGGAAGGGGGACAACTAGCATGAAGAAGATCGTCGGACTCATCACCTGCAACTACTCCGCCAAGGAGTCCAGCCCGCTCAACGAGATCCGCCCGATGGCCTCGCTGCCCTACCTGGGCCGCTACCGTCTGGTCGACTTCGCCCTGTCCAACCTGGTCAACAGCGGCATCCGCACCGTGGGCATGGTCATGCCGTACAACTACCGCTCGATCATCGACCACGTGGGCTCCGGCAAGGACTGGGACCTCGACCGCAAGAACGGCGGCCTGTTCGTCCTGCCCGGCTCCGCCTTCGGCACCTCTCGCACCGGCGCCCGCTTCCTGCTGCGCGACCTCGTGCACAACAAGGCTTTCTTCACCAGGAGCGGCGCCGAGAACGTCGTCCTGTGCTCGGCCAACTTCGTCGCCAACATGGACGTCGCGGCCGTCTGCGCCGCCCACGAGGCCTCCGGCGCCGACATCACCATGGTCACCAAGACCGCCGGCGAGAAGGACGTCGACGTCACCGGCGTCGACCTCCAGGACGGCCGCGTCGTGGGCACCCACCGCGGCGTGACCTTCGGCGACACCATGTTCCTGGACTGCTTCGTGATCTCCAGCCAGCTGCTCCTCGACATGTTCGACTGGTACGCCCCCGTCGACTACCTCGACCTGTTCGAGGCCATGGCATCCGACTACGGCCGCGTCGACGTGCGCACCTACGACTTCGACGGCTACGTGGCGCCCGTGTTCAACAAGCGCTCGTACTACCGCTCCAACATGGACCTCCTCGACCCGCAGGTCGCCGGCGAGCTGTTCCCCGAGGACCGATCCATCAAGACCAAGGCCCACGACACGCCTCCCGCCAAGTACGAGGCGGGCTCGCGCGTGAGCCGCTCGCGCGTCTCGTCCGGCTGCCGCATCTACGGCAGCGTGATCGGCTCCATCCTGGGCCGCGGCGTCATCGTCGAGCCCGGCGCCGTGGTGCGCGACTCCATCGTCATGCAGGGCTGCGTCGTCCGCTCCGGCGCGCGTGTCGAGAACGCCATCGTGGACCGCGACAACGTTGTGCCCGCCGGCATCGAGCTGCGCGGCACCCCCGAGGACATCCTCGTCAAGGACAAGCCCCGCGACTAGACCGGAAGAGACCCATCATGCCAACTAACGCCAAGCGCAGGAAGATCAGGGTGCTCTTCGCCACGTCGGAGGCCGTCCCGTTCGTCAAGACGGGCGGCCTGGCCGACGTGGCGGGGTCCCTGCCCCGCGCGCTCAAGCACGCCGGCGCCCGCGTCGCCGTGATCTTGCCCAAGTACTCCGCCATCCCGCAGGAGTACCAGGACCAGATGCGCCACGTCGCCGACTTCACCGTCCCGCTGTCTTGGCGCAACGACTACTGCGGGATCGAGAGGCTCACCCTCCAGGGCCTGGACTTCTACTTCGTCGACAACGAGTCGTACTTCAAGCGCGACGGCCTCTACGGCCACTTCGACGACGGCGAGAGGTTCGCGTTCTTCTCGAAGGCGATCTGCGAGGCCATCGCCAAGGTCCCGGAGCTGGCCTGCGACGTGCTGCACTGCAACGACTGGCAGACCGCGCTGTGCCCCGTGTTCCTGCGCGAGTTCTACCGCGACGTGCCCGCCTGCGCCAACGTGCGCACCGTCTTCACCGTGCACAACGTCAAGTTCCAGGGCCAGTACTCCGACAAGGTCATCGACGACGTCCTGGGCCTGGGCTCCATCCCCGCCGCGCGCGACCAGCTGCGCTGCGACAGGGACTCGATCAACTACATGCGCGGCGCCCTGTGCTACTCGGACTTCCTCACCACGGTGAGCCCGAGCTACGCCTGCGAGCTGCAGATGCCGTTCTACGGAGAGGGGCTCGACCCGGTGTTCCGCCGTCGCAGCCACATCCTGCGCGGCATCCTCAACGGCATCGACCAGTTCATCTGGAACCCCGCCACCGACGACGTCATCGCCGCGAGCTACTCGCCGCGCGACATGGCGGGCAAGGCCGTGTGCAAGCGCGCCCTGCAGGAGGAGCTGGGTCTGGCGCAGGACCCCACGAGGCCCCTCGTGGTCTTCGTGGGCAGGCTCACGGACCAGAAGGGCCTGGGCCTGGTGCGCTACGCCATGGACGGTCTCATGCGGCGCGGCGTCCAGGTGGCGGTGCTCGGCACCGGCGACCAGGACCACGAGGACGCGTTCCGCTACTTCGACGCGCGCTACGGCAACCAGATGTGCGCGCGCATCGCCTTCGACAGTGCGCTGTCGCACCGCATGTACGCCGGCGGCGACATCCTGCTCATGCCGTCCGAGTTCGAGCCCTGCGGACTGTCCCAGATGATCGCCATGCGCTATGGCACCCTTCCGCTCGTGCGCGAGACGGGCGGCCTGCGCGACTCGGTGGTCCCGTACAACAAGTACACGGGCGAGGGCACGGGCTTCTCGTTCGCCAACATGAACGCCGACGAGATGGCCGACACCCTCCTGGGCGCGTGCGAGATCTTCTGGACCGACCGCCCCACCTGGGACCGCCTGGTGTCCCAGGCCATGGACGCCGACTTCAGCTGGCGCCGCGCGGCC
The DNA here is from genome assembly GCA_937900605.1 of uncultured Olsenella sp. Taxonomy (GTDB): domain Bacteria; phylum Actinomycetota; class Coriobacteriia; order Coriobacteriales; family Atopobiaceae; genus Thermophilibacter. The sequence continues at coordinate 2,119 of CALCDK010000101.1, read as the reverse complement.
AACGACTACATGGACATCTACCACGAGCTGCACCCCGAGGTCATCCGCTACAACAAGAGGAGAGACAGGTAGCGTGAAGGCACGTCACATCACCTCCGAGCGGGAGTACCGCTCGCCCTTCGGCGCCCTGCGGCTCGGCGACACGGTGCGCCTGGCCGTCGAGGTCTGGGACGCCGACGTCGTGTTCTGCACGCTGCGCGTCTGGACCGACGCCCACGGCGAGGAGCTCGTCGAGATGCGCGGCACCCCCTGCGCGGGGCGCACGCTCTTCTCGGCGACGTACCACCCGCGCGAGGTGGGGGTGGTGTGGTACAGCTTCGACATCGAGGCCGCCGACGGCGCGGTGTGGCGCTACGGCGCGCGGCCGGGCTGGACCACCGGCGAGGGGGCGTTCGCGTACGGCGATCCCCCCTCGTTCCAGCTCACCGTGTACCGCCCCCGCGCCGTCCGGCCTGCGTGGTACGAGGACGGCGTCGCCTACCAGGTGTTCCCCGACCGCTTCGCCCGCGGCGCGGACTTCGCCGAGCGCGCCCGCACCCTCGACGTGCCCCGTCGCGGGCCCGTCCGACGCCTCGTGGACTGGGACAAGGACCCCAGCTACGAGCGTGCCGAGGACGGCTCGGTCCGCGCGTGGGACTTCTACGGCGGCACCTTGCAGGGCATCCGCGAGCACCTGGGCTACCTGCAGGACCTGGGCGTGAGCGTCCTGTACCTCAACCCCATCTTCGAGGCGGCGAGCAACCACCGCTACGACACCGCCGACTACCTGCGCGTCGACCCGCTCCTGGGCACCGAGGAGGACTTCCGCGAGCTGTGCGAGGACGCCGAGGCCCACGGCATCGGCATCGTGCTCGACGGCGTGTTCAACCACTCCGGCCAGGACTCGCGCTACTTCAACGCCTACGGGAACTATCCCGGGCGCGGCGCCGCCCAGGGCAAGGACTCGCCGTACCGCAGCTGGTACCGCTTCCGCGACGACGGCACCTACGACGCCTGGTGGGGCGTGCGCGACCTGCCCGCCTTCGACGAGTCCAACGAGGGCTTCCGCGAGCTGGTCTGCGGTCGCGACGGCGTGGTGCGCCACTGGCTGCGCGCCGGCGCCCGCGGCTGGCGCCTCGACGTGGCCGACGAGCTCTCCGACGAGCTCATCTCCAAGATCCGCCACGCCATGCTGTCGGAGCGCGGCGACGCGGTGCTCCTCGGCGAGGTCTGGGAGGACGCGTCCAACAAGGTCGCCTACGGCCGCCTGCGCCAGTACCTGGAGGGCGACGAGCTCGACGGCACCATGAACTACCCGCTGCGCGAGGGCGTCCTTGAGTTCCTCCGCGGCGAGACGAGCGCCCCGCTGCTGGCCGCGCGCCTCGAGCAGCTGCGCGAGAACTACCCGCCCGAGGCCCTGCGCCGCGAGCTCAACCTGCTGGGCAGCCACGACCGCGCGAGGCTCTTCTCGCTGCTGGGCGGCTGCCCCGACCCCGACGGGCTCGACGACGGGGCGCGCCGCGCCTGGCACCTGAGCGACGACCAGGCCTCCCTGGCCGCGAGCCGACTGTGGGTGGCCGCGCTGCTGCAGATGTGCATGCCCGGCGTCCCGTGCGTCTACTACGGCGACGAGCTGGGGCTCGAGGGCCTCACCGACCCGTACAACCGCGCGAGCATGCCCTGGGACGGCTCGCGCGGCCGCCGCGACTGCCTGACCACGTACCGCAACGCCATCGCGCTGCGCCGCACGCTGCCCGTGCTGGCCAAGGGCGACTTCGAGCCCTTCGCGAGCGGCCCGGACGTGCTGGGCGTCTGGCGCTGGTCGGGCTCCGAGCGTGTCTGCGTGCTGGCGAACCGCAGCCTGGGCGAGGCGCGCACCGTGCGCGTCCCCATGGCCGACGCCGACGAGGTGAGCGACGTCGTGAGCGGCAGCGCCCCGCACGTCGAGAGGGGCCAGGCCGAGGTCTTCCTGTGGCCCCTGGGCACCGCGGTGCTGCACTTCCACGACCGCGTCCGCCTGCAGCGCCCGCTGGAGCCGGGCATGGGCGTGCTGTGCCACGTGACGAGCGTCCCCAACGGCGGCCGTCCCGGCACGCTGGGCGCGCCGGGGCGCCGCTTCGTCGACTGGCTCCCCCCCCCC
>CALCDK010000100.1 GCA_937900605.1 uncultured Olsenella sp. | reverse complement strand
ATCTACGACAACATCATGTACGCCGAGCTCAACACCAAGAGCGACTACTGCCAGGTCTGCGGCTACGACGGCGAGATCAAGATCGTCGAGGACGACGGCAAGCTCGTCTGGGAGTGCCCGCACTGCGGCAACCGCGACCAGTCCAAGATGAACGTCGCCCGCCGCACCTGCGGCTACATCGGCACCCAGTTCTGGAACCAGGGCCGCACCGAGGAGATCCGCGACCGCGTGCTGCACCTCTAGCGGGGCGCCGCGCCGCGCGCGACACCGCACACGACACCACATGAACCGATGCCGAGAGGGGCGGGCCCACACGGGTCCGCCCCTCTCCCGCATGCGCTGCGGCTTTATCGCGGAAACGCCCCGAGGAGCGGGCCCCACGGGGTCCCATGGCGCTACCATGGTTTCTCCGACACGAGCGTCGCGGGGCCACCCGCGCAGCGAGGAGCCACGCGTGAACTACGCCAACATCAAGTACTGCGACATCGCCAACGGCGTCGGCGTGAGGACCACGCTGTTCGTCTCGGGCTGCCGCCTGCACTGCCCGGACTGCTTCAACGAGGAGGCATGGGACTTCTCGGCGGGCCGGCCGTTCGACGAGCGTGCCGCGGCCACCGTCATGGCCTCGCTCGAGGCGCCCTACGTCGCCGGCCTCACCATCCTGGGCGGCGAGCCCATGGAGCCCGAGAACCAGCAGGGCCTCGTCGGCTTCCTCGAGGCCGTGCGCGGGCGCTACGGCGCCTCCAAGTCCATCTGGCTCTTCTCGGGCCACACCTGGGAGCAGCTGCGCCCCGGTGGGGCCTGGAACCTGGGCGACGTGACCGACCGCATCCTCGACACCCTCGACGTGCTCGTCGACGGGCCCTTCCTCAAGGAGCGCCACGACATCACGCTGCGCTTCAGGGGCTCGGACAACCAGCGCCTCATCGACGTGCCGGCCACGCTCGAGGCCCCCGGCGACGACGTGGTGTGCTGGCACGACGACCCGGTCTTCTCGACGCACTCGATGGACGACTAGGCAGACGCGTCGAGGCCCTCTAGCCCGGGCGCAGCGGCGCCGCGGGCCACGTGCCGAACGGCCGGAGCCGGCGGTCCCACGGCGGGGCCGCCGGCTCCTCTCGCCAGTCGATGCGGTGCGGTCGCGGGCCCTACGCCACGAAGGCGCGCCCCTCGAGGCGCCCGAACGCCTCCTGCATGCGCGCCATGGGCAGCGCGAGGTTCATGCGGACGTGGCACGGGCCGCCGAAGGGGCGCCCGTCCTGCCAGTAGACGCCCGCGTGCCAGCCGCGCGAGAGCAGCTCGTCGAGCGTCCGGCCGTGCTCGCGGCACCACTCGGAGCAGTCGAGGTAGAGCATGTAGGTGCCCTGCGGGCGAGAGGTGCGCACGCCCGGCAGCCGGTCGCGCACGAAGTCGCAGGCCCAGTCGACGTTGGCGGCGATGACCTCGTTGAGCTCGTCGGCCCACTGGCGGCCCTGCGGCCCGTAGGCGGCCACGAGGGCGTGCATGGACAGCACGTTCATGCCGTTGTAGTGCGTCCGGGCCGAGGCGGACTCGATGCGGTCGCGCAGTGCGGGGTCGTAGACGACGTGGTAGCTGTTGCGCAGGCCCGCGAGGTTGAAGGTCTTGGTCGGCGCGTAGAGCGCCACGGTCCTGGCGCGCGCGTCCGCCGAGACGGACTGCGTGGGGACGTGGATCACGCCGGGGCGCACGATGTCGGACCAGATCTCGTCCGAGACGACGTGGACGCCGTGCGCGCGGAACAGCTCCATGGCGCGCTCGAGCTCCCAGCGCTCCCACACCCTGCCGGTTGGGTTGTGCGGCGAGCAGAGCAGCGCGACGTGGATGCGCTCCTCGACGAGGCGGCGCTCCATGTCCTCGTAGTCCATGCGCCAGACGCCCCGGTCGTCCAGGACGAGCGGCGAGGCGCTCAGCCGGAAGCCGTTCTCCTCGAGGCTGTGCGTGAAGCCGGTGTAGGTGGGCGCGTGCAGCAGGACCGCGTCACCGGGCGCGGCCAGGGCCCGCAGCGCGTTGACCAGGCCGCCGAGCACGCCGTTCTCGTAGCCGACGCACTCGCGCGTCATGCCCTCGACGCCGTGGCGGTCGCGGTGCCACGCGAGGATGGCGTCGTAGTACGCGTCGCTGTGCTCGAAGTAGCCGAAGGACGGGTGCGCCACGCGCTCGGCGATGGCGTCGCAGATGGCCGGGCAGACCGGGAAGCTCATGTCGGCCACCCACATGGGGATGGCGTCGAGCCCGTCGTCGGGCGCCGGGAAGGTGCCGTCCGGGCCGCCGATGGCGTCCACGGCGAGGGCGTCGTGGCCGCGGCGGTCGAGCACCGTGGTGAAGTCGTAGGTCATGGCAGGTCCCCTCTCTCTTCCGTGCGTCGCGCACCGGGGCGTGGCCCCGGCGCGGGCCTGGCAGCCCTTGCGTCCCGCCGCCGGCACCGGCCGCAGTGGCTCGTCCCCCTTGCCCCCCTCGGCGCTCTCGGCTCTGGCGCCTAGGAGCGCCAGGCCTCGCGGCCCATGAGGCGGAAGCGCTCGATCATCTCGCCGGTGAGGCTCGCGCGGTCGCCGACGCGCTCCAGCGGCACCTCGTCGCGGCGGAACCAGCGGGCCTCCCTGAGCTCGGAGTGGTCCACGGCGATGTCGGTGCCGCCGTCGACCATGCACCAGAAGCCGGCCATGAGCGTGTCGGTGAAGCCCCACGGCTGGCTCTTGTAGAAGCGCAGGTCGCACACGCGCAGGCCGACCTCCTCCATGACCTCGCGGGCCACGGTGCCCTCGAGCGGCTCGCCGATCTCGGTGAAGCCGGCGACGAGGGCCCACAGCGCGGCGGTGCGCCCGTTGTAGCGCGTCAGGACGATCGCGTCGTCGGCGGGGTCGTCGGCCTCGTGGCACACGGCGCAGATGACGCCGGGGCAGATCTTGGGGTAGACGATCGAGCAGCACTCCGGGCAGACCAACTCGCGGCTGCGCGGGGCGAGCTCCATGGGGTGGCCGCAGCGGCCGCAGAAGCGGTTGGCGCGGTACCAGCGGTCGAGGTGCGCCGCAGTGGCGGCGGCGAACAGGGCGTGCTGGGGCCTGACGTGGCGCAGCCAGCCCATGTCCTCGTACGAGAGGCCCGCGTCGGGGTCGGCGTCGACCTCGTCGTCCAGGGCCAGGAAGAGCCGCTCGGGGCCCATCGCGAACAGGTAGGTCGTCGACTGCGGCCTGCGGCGGTAGTCGGACAGCCGCGGGAGCTCGACGAGGTCGCAGCCCTCCCCCGGCGTCGCGCGCACCAGGCAGCGCCCCTGCGAGAAGTGCAGGACGCGGTCGGCGGCACCGGGCTCGCAGGCCCGAAACGAGTTGTCGAGGGCGTGGCCCTCTTCGACTTCCTGGATCATGTGGGCTCCCCCTCCTGCGGCGCGACCGTCGCGCACGCACCTCAGGATTCTACGACTCCTGGGCGCGCCAGGGTCGGCGGGGCGAGAGGGGCGCGGACGCCGTGGTGGAGGGCGCCTCTCACCGGGCGGGCGCAGACGCCGGGGCGGAGGGGCTTCTCGCCGGGCGGGCGCGGGCGCCGGCGCCGGGGCGGCCGGACGGGCCGCGAGGGCCCACACGGCCCGCGACCGGTCTGGCCCGGAGCAGACCAGCGAGAGGTGAGAGGGCATTTTCTCGCCCCGCACGCACGCGTTGCGCGCGCGTGCTCTAGAATGTTGGACAGGCTGGCTCCCGTCAGCCACCCTGGCTCTGCCCGGCCCGTCGGCCGGCAACGATCACGCGGGCGCACAGGGCGTCCGCGAGGTAGTACGGAGAGGAGCATTACATGCAGTATTCCGCAGAAGTCGAGAATATGTGCCCCGTCGCCAAGGGCGCATATCACGGCCCCGCGCCCATCCCCGAGGAGGGCAAGTGGGTCCAGGCCAAGGAGATCAAGGACAT
>CALCDK010000099.1 GCA_937900605.1 uncultured Olsenella sp. | reverse complement strand
GAGGGCGACGCCTTGTGGTTCTTCTCGCCAGCAGCCACGCGCACTCCAGACGACGGGGACGAGCAGGGACCATAGTCTACCCCGCCCGGGACCGCGAGCGCCAATCCGCCGGCCCGCCGCGGCCCGGCGGCACGGGAACGCCACGAGCCGGGCGCGGCCGCGGTCGAGAGGGGCGCGGCGGCGAGGGGGACGGGCGCGGGCCGGGTGCGCTCGCGACGGGCGCCGTCAGGCGAGCGGGCAGCCCCCGGGCAGGGGCGTGCGCGCCACGACGCCGCCGCCCAGGCAGCGCAGACCGTCGTAGACCACGGCGGACTGCCCCGGTGCCACCCGGCGCACGGGGGCGTCGAACAGCAGCGAGGCGCGGCCGGGCGCCCCGGGCTCCAGGCGCGCCTCGACGAGCTCGCCGGTGTGGCGCGTGCGCACGAGGTAGCGGCCCGGCTCGGGGGCCTCGCCGTCGATCCACATGGCGTCCTCGAGCTCAATGCGCCCGCACATGAGCGCGGGCGAGTCGTGGTCGGCGGTCACGTAGACCACGTTGCGTCCGACGTCGGTGTCCACGACGTAGCGCGCCGGGCCGCCGCCCAGGTCCAGGCCGCGGCGCTGCCCCACCGTGAAGAGGAAGGCCCCGTCGTGCTCCCCGAGGGTGCGGCCGGTCTCCCACTCCACCACGAGGCCGGCGCGGCGCTCCAGGCGGTCGAGGAGGAACGTGCGGATGCCCACGGGGCCCACGAAGCAGATGCCGTCGGAGTCGGGCTTCTGGTCGACGCCCAGGCCGCGCTCGGCCACCATGCGGCGGACCTCGGCCTTGTCGGCCACCTCGCCCACCGGCAGCAGCGTTCGGGCCAGCACGTCGCGCGAGACGCGCCACAGGAAGTACGTCTGGTCCTTGTGCTCGTCGAGCGCGCGCCACAGCTGCGCGCCGCCGTCGGGGCCCTCGACGATGCGGCCGTAGTGGCCGGTGGCGACGAAGTCCGCGCCGCGCCCGAAGGCGCGCTCGGCGAAGGTCCCGAACTTGACGGTCTGGTTGCACATGACGTCCGGGTTGGGCGTGAGGCCACGGGCGTAGGAGTCGACGAGGTAGTCCACCACGGTGCGGCGGTACTCATCCTCGCAGTCCCAGACCTCGAGGTCGACGCCCAGGCTCACGGCCACGCGCTCGGCGTCGGCCAGCTCGTCGGCCCAGGGGCACCTGAAGCCCGGAAGGTCGCGCGTCCAGTTGCGCATGTACACCGCAGTCACGTCGTGGCCCTGCTCGGCGAGGAGCGCGCAGGCCAGCGCCGAGTCGACGCCGCCGGACAGGCCGCAGAACACCTTGCTCACGAGCTTCTCCCTCCCATGCGCCCGCGCTCGGCGAACACGACGTCGGCGATGGCGCCGATGGCGTAGTCGACCTCCCCGGCCGTGGTGGGGCGGCCCAGGGCGATCCTGAGGCTGCCCTCGGCCACCTCGCGCGGCATGCCCACGGCGTCGAGCACGTGAGACACCCGCATCTTGCTCGCGGCGCACGCCGAGCCGGTGCCCACGCTCACGCCGCGGCGCTCCAGCCCGATGACGAGGCGGCGCGCCTGCAGACCCGGGAAGGACACGGCGAGGAGCCCCGGCAGGCGGCGGCGCGGGTTGCGCGGCCCCGAGACCACGACGTCGCCCACGCGACCGCACAGGCCGTCCACGAGGCGCTGGCGCAGCGACTCCAGGTGCCTGGCGTCCTCCTGGCGCCTCTCGCCGGCCAGCTCGAGGGCGCGGGCGAACCCCACGACCCCCGCGACGTTCTCGGTGCCCGAGCGCACGCCGCCCTCCTGCCCGCCGCCGCGCACGAGGGGCCTCAGGCGCACCTCGTCGTCGGCCCACAGCAGGCCAACCTGCTTGGGGCCGTACACCTTGGCGGCCGACAGCGTGAGCAGGTCGCAGCCGAGCGAGGCGACGTTGACGGCCAGGGTGCTGGCGGCCTGCGAGGCGTCGACGTGCATGAGGAT
>CALCDK010000098.1 GCA_937900605.1 uncultured Olsenella sp. | reverse complement strand
CCGTGCTCGGCGAGAAGCGCGCCCATCCTCAGCACGCCGTCGCGCGCGCTCGTGGCGTAGGGGAGCACGAGCGTGACCATGTCCTCCTCGCCGATGCCGCCGGGGCGCTCGGGCTCGTGGCCCTGCTCGCCGGGCGCGCCCTTGGCGGGGCGGTAGGTCACGAGCGGGTCGGCCGCCAGGACGCGCTCGTTGGAGGTGATCGTCTCGGTCGCGCTCATGGCGACGTTGCGGGCGTTGAAGCCGGCCTCCTCCCAGAGGCCCTCGCGCAGGTCGGCGTTGGGCATGGCGGTGTAGCGCACGCCCTCGGCCTCGGGCAGCGCCACCGTGAGGTGGCCAAGGACGCTCGTGTAGCTGGTGCGGCCGGCGGGGTCCACGCTCACGAAGCGCTTGGGCTCGAACACGCCGTTGGGGGAGTCCTCGTTGCGCGCGACGATGGTCGAGCCGTCATAGCTCGCCGCCTTGCCGACGAGGATCGTGGTGCAGGCCATGGGGCCTCCTTCCTCGGGCGCATTGGCCCGGGTTGTGGTCTGACCCTATGGTACCCGCGCGGGGCGCGGCTACGCCCCCTCGGGCAGCTCCGTCGCGTGAGAGAGTATCAGCGCCATGACCACGGCCAGGCCGCGCCGGAGGCTTGCCTTGTCGACCCACTCCTCGCGGGTGTGGAGCAGGTCGCCGACGACGGTGCCCACCGTGTGGGCGGGGATGCCCATGGACAGCGCCACGTTGGCGTCGGTCGACGACTCCTGGTGCACCGGCTGGACGCCGCCGAGCTCGGCGATGGCCTCGTCGGCGCGGGCCACGAGGGCCAGCTGCCCGTCGGGGACCTCCTCGCCCGAGGCGGGCCTGCGGCCGATGAGCTCGACGTGGACGCGCGCGCCCTCCCTGAGGTGGCGCTCGACGAGCACCACGAACTTGGCGTACATCTCCTCGAGGCACTCCTGGCAGGCCGAGCGGTACTCCACCAGGACGCTGGCCTCCTCGGCGATCGAGTTGACCGTGGTGCCGCCCACGAAGCGCCCCACGTTGACGGTGGTCTTGGCCTGGGAGGGCAGCTCGAGCGCGTAGAGGTCCTCGATGAACGAGCAGAGCGACTCGATGGCGTTGTCGCGGCCGAAGTCCTCCCAGGAGTGGCCGCCCTCGGTGGTGACGCGCACGCGCCAGCGGTGCGAGCCCACGGCCGAGGTCACGTGCATGCCCAAGTACAGGTCGAACGAGGTGAACTCGCGCACGAGCATGCGCCCAGCGAGGCGGCGGAAGAGCGCCTTGGTCCCGTCGAGGTTGCCCAGGCCCTCCTCGCAGGCGTCGGCGACGACGAGCACGCGGCAGTCGAGCGGCACCCGGTTGCGGACCAGGTAGCGCGCGGCCATGAGCAGCGCGACGAGGTTGGCGGTGTCGTCGCCGATGCCGGGCGCGTACATGCGCCTCTCGTCCTCCGACAGCGGCAGCTCCTCCTCGTCGGGGAACACCACGTCCATGTGCGCCGAGAAGATCGCGCACTCGTGCGCCCCGGGGTCGCCCAAGCGCAGCACGACGTTGCCGGCGTCGTCGACGTAGAGCTCGTCGGGGTCGGCGCCCTGCTCGAGGAGCCAGTCGTGGACGAAGGTGGCGCGTCGGCCCTCGTGGTGGGAGGGCGCCGGGATGCGCGCGAGGCGCCTCAGCAGCTCGAGCTCCTCCTCGTGGGAGTCGCGCGCGTACTGCGTCGCGATGCGCCTGATCCTCTCGTCCACCGTGGTCCCCCTCCCGTCGCCTGTGGCTCCACCATACCGCATCGGATTGCGTTTGCGCTGGTCGCGGGCCCGTCAGGTCGGCTCAGGAATATTTGAAGATAATTTGTCTGTTTCATGGAGGTCCAATGGGGGCATACTTGTGAACGTCCGGGACCCTGCGGGGCCCACACTCCGGCCGAGCCGGAACATCGAGGAGGAAACATGGCAGTCAATCGCTTCGTTCTCAACAACATTTCCTACCACGGCGCTGGTGCCATCAAGGAGATCCCCGGCGAGATCGCCCGCCGCGGCTACAAGAAGGTCTTCGTCTGCTCCGACCCCGACCTCGTGAAGTTCGGCGTCACCGCCAAGGTCACCGACCTGCTGACCGAGGCCGGCATCGACTGGTGCCTGTACTCCGAGATCAAGCCCAACCCCACCATCCAGAACGTCAAGGACGGCGTGAAGGCCTACAAGGAGTCCGGCGCCGACATGATCGTCACCATCGGCGGCGGCTCCTCCATGGACACCGCCAAGGGCATCGGCACCATCATCACCAACCCCGAGTTCGAGGATGTCGTCTCCCTCGAGGGCGTCGCCGACACCAAGAACCACGCGGTCTTCACCATCGCCGTGCCCACCACCGCCGGCACCGCGGCTGAGGTCACCATCAACTACGTCATCACCGACGTGG
>CALCDK010000097.1 GCA_937900605.1 uncultured Olsenella sp. | reverse complement strand
ACGCTGCAGTCCACCCTCGAGGAGGTCGCCGACGACATCGACGACGAGCGCGAGCTGCTGTCCGACCCCGTCGACGACGCGGCCGACGAGGGCGACCTCGCGCCCGCGGTCGAAGGTGGCGCGCCCGGCGGGGGCGCCCCTCTCGCCGAGACGGGCACGGACGGGGGCGACGCCCGATGAGCGACCCCATCCGCGAGGACGGCCTGTACCCCATGCGCCTGCAGCGCTTCCTGGCGCGCAGCGGCGTGGCGAGCCGCCGAGGCGCCGAGAGGCTCATGACCTCCGGGCGCGTGCGCGTCAACGGCGAGGTGGTCACCGAGCTCGGCAGCAAGGTCGACCCGGCCCGCGACGTCGTCACCGTCGACGGCCGCGTGGCCTGCGTCGACGAGCGCCCGCGCTACGTCATGCTCCACAAGCCCGCCGGCTACGTCACCACCATGAGCGACCCCCACGCGCGCCGCACCGTGGCCGAGCTCGTCCCGTGCGACCGCTTCCCGGGCCTGTTCCCCGTGGGGCGCCTCGACATGGACACCACCGGCCTGCTGCTCTTCACCACCAACGGTGCGGTGGGCCAGGCCCTGCTGCACCCCTCGCACCATGTCGACAAGCACTACGTTGCGCTCGTGACGGGCACGCCGTCCCACGACGACCTCGACCGGCTGCGCCGCGGCGTGCGCCTCGAGGACGGCTGGGCGGCGCCGGCGCAGGCGCGCCTTCTGGGCCCCGACGACCCGCTCTTCTCCGTCGTCGCGCCCGACGGCCCGGGCCGCTGCGGCTCGGGCGAGCGCAACGCGGTCCTCGGGCTCACCATCCACGAGGGCCGCAAGCACCAGGTCAAGAAGATGATGCTCGCCGTGCGCCATCGCGTCCTGCGCCTGCACCGCGACGCCTTCGGGCCGCTGCACCTGGGCGACCTGCCGCAGGGCAGCTGGCGCGAGCTCGACGAGCGCGAGGCCAGGGCCGTCGAGGCCCTCTGCGGAAGGGAGGCCTAGATGGCTGGCATGCCGGGCGACGTCGTCCGCCAGAGGGTCCTGTTCATGCGGCACCCCGAGACCGTGTCCAACGTCGAGCACTTCTACTCGGGTCGCATGGACGTGCCCCTCACGCCCCACGGCGAGGAGCAGCGCGAGCGGGCCGTAGAGGCGCTCGTGGCCTTCTCGCCGGACCGCGTCTGGTGCTCGCCGCTGTCGCGTGCGCGAGACCTCGCGCAGATGGCGGCCGACCGGCTCGGCGTGGGGTGCGAGGTCGTCGACGACCTCGTCGAGATCGACTTCGGGTCGCTCGAGGGCATGCGTGTCGCCGAGGTCGAGGCGCGCGGGCTCTCGTTCCCGTGGCCCCTCGGGCCGGACGGCGCCTCTCGCCCGCCCGAGGGCGCCGAGTCCTTCGAGCACCTGCGCGAGCGCTGCCGACGTGTCATCGACCGGCTCCTGCCGCTCGAGGGCCGCACGGCCTGCGTCACCCACGGCGGCTACCTGCGCATGCTCGTCGCGTGCGCCTACGACATCCCGCTCGAGCGCTTCTGGGACATGCACGTCCTCAACGTGGCCTCGCACTTCTTCACGTGCGACGGCCGGGCGCTCGCCCTCGGCGGCTTCAACCTCTCGCCCGAGGAGGTCGTGGAGCACGCCACGAGGCCGAACGAGTACGACACCCGAGACATCTGGGGAACCAGGGAAGGGGAGCTCTCATGATCGTCGCAATCGACGGGCCGTCCGGGTCCGGCAAGTCCTCGGTGGCTCGCGCCCTCGCCGCGCGCTGTCACCTCACCTACATGGACACCGGCGCAATGTACCGCAGCGTCGCGCTGCTGTGCCTGCGCTCCGGCGTCGACCCCGCGGACGCCGATGCCGTGGCCGACGTGGCCCGCGCCGCCTCCATCGAGCTCGTCGCGTCCGAGTCCGGCCAGCGCGTCCTGGCCAACGGCGACGACGTCACCGAGCAGATCCGCGCCGCCGAGGTCGAGCGCGCCGTCTCGCCCGTCTCGGCGGTCCCGGCCGTCCGCGAGGTCATGGTGGCCCACCAGCGCGCGCTCGGCGAGAGGGGCGACGTCGTGGCCGAGGGCCGCGACATCGGCACCGTCGTCTTCCCGGACGCCGACGTGAAGGTCTTCCTCACCGCGAGCCCCGAGGCCCGCGCCCGCAGGCGCGCGGTCCAGCGCTGCGGCGGCGACCTCGCGAGCGACCCGGCGGCCTCCGTCGACGCCGCCCAGGAGCGCCGCATCCTCGCCGACCTCGTCGAGCGCGACCGCTACGACAGCTCGCGCGAGGCCTCGCCGCTGCGCCCGGCCGACGACGCGGTCCTCGTCGACTCGTCCGACCTCGCGTTCGACCAGGTGGTCGAGAGGATCGTCTCGCTGTCCGACGAGCTCGCCTCCCGTGCGGGGGTGGCGTAGGTGGGCCGCGCGGGACAGGCCTGCGAGGGCCGCATGCGCGCCTTCGCAGGCAACTCGTTCGAGGACTACTACGACCACGCCATGCGCGACTTCCCGCTGCCAGCCCGCCTCGTCTGCGCGGCGCTCGTCCGGGTGGTCTGGGCCTTCACCAAGCTCGTGTGGCCCTGGCGCATCGAGGGCGCCGAGCGCCTCTGCGCCGACGGCCGCGGCCGCGTCATCGTCATGAACCACGAGTCCATGCTCGACCCGGTGGCGCTCGTCTGCGAGCTGTGGATGCGCGGCGTGCACGTCCGCCCCGTCTACAAGAGCGAGTTCGACGGCGTCCCCCTGGCCAGCTGCCTCTTCTCGCGCGTGGGCGCCCTGCCGGTCTCCCGCGGCACCGCCGACATGAAGATGGTGCGCCGCGCCCGCGCCGCCTTGCAGCGCGGCGAGTGCGTCCTCATCTACCCCGAGGCCACGCGCGTGAAGCGCGACGCCGACAGCGAGGTCCACGGCGGCTTCGCCCTCATGGCGCAGCTCGCCAAGGTCCCCGTGCAGCCCGTCGCCATCATCGGCGCGCGCCACCTGCGCCTGCGCAGCCACGTCGCGATCCGCGTCGGCGAGCCCGTCGAGTGGGACGAGCTGCCCGAGGGCTCGCGCAAGGAGCGCGTCGCCGCCATGGAGCGCGAAGGCATGCGCCGCGTCTGGGAGCTGCGCGACGCCCTGCGCGCCGACAACCCCGGCATGGAGCAGGACCGATGACGCGTGTCGAGGTGGCCTCCGAGGCCGGGGCCTGCTACGGCGTCGAGCGCGCCCTCGACATGGTCCTGAGGGCCGCCGAGTCCGCCAACGGCCCCGTCCACACCCTGGGCCCGCTCATCCACAACCCGCGCGTCGTCGCCGGGCTCGCCGAGCGCGGCGTCACCGTGGTGGACGACCCCGCCCAGGCGGCCGGCCACACGCTGCTGCTGCGCACGCACGGGACGGCCCCCGGCGAGCAGGAGCGCGCCCGCGAGGTGTGCGGCAGCGTCCTGGACGCCACGTGCCCGTTCGTCAAGAAGGTCCACCTCGCCGCCCGCCGCCTGAGCTCGGAGGGCTACCAGGTCGTCGTGGTGGGGGAGTCCGGCCACCCCGAGGTCGAGGCCACGCTGCCCCACGCCCCCGGCGCGCTCGTCGTGGGCTCGGCCGAACAGGCCCGCGCCCTGGGCCACCACGCCCGCATCGGCGTCGTGGTCCAGACCACGGCGAGAAGGGCCCTGCTCGACGAGGTGGTCTGCGAGCTGCTGGGCCACGCCGACGAGCTTCGCGTGGTCAACACCATCTGCGAGGCCACCTCGGGCCACCAGGCGAGCTGCGAGGAGCTGGCCCGCCGCGCCGACGTCATGGTGGTCGTCGGCGGCAAGATCTCGGCCAACACCACGCGCCTCGCCGAGATCGCGGCGGCCTCGTGCTCCCGCACCCACCACATCGAGGGCGCCGACGAGCTCGACGCCTCGTGGTTCGACGGCGCGGGCCTCGTGGGGATCACCGCGGGCGCCAGCACGCCCGCGAGCCAGATAGACGCCGTGCGCGACGAGATCTGCCGCATGGTCGGCGCCCCGGCCGAGCACGGGGCCTAGGCCCGGCAGCGAAGGAGGAGCAGAGCAGTGTCCGAGCAGAAGCGCGCCGACTACGCGTCGACCCGCCCCCAGGCCCAGGGCGCCTGGGTGGCCTCGGTCGAGGTGGGCAGCCCGGCCTGGGTGGCCGGCATCGAGCCCGGCATGCGGGTCGTCTCGGTCAACGGAGTCGAGCCCGCCGACATCATCGACTGGCGCTGGGAGGCCGACGGCTGGGAGTGCGACCTCGTCGTCCTCGACCCGCGCGACGGCGTCACGCAGCCCTGCACGCTCGAGCGCGAGCCGGGCCAGGACTGGGGCATCGAGTTCACCGACGTGCTCTTCGACGGGATCCGCACCTGCGTGAACGGGTGCCTGTTCTGCTTCATGGCGATGCTGCCACCCGAGGCGCGCTCCTCCCTCACCCTGCGCGACGACGACTACCGCCTGTCCTTCCTCCAGGGCAACTTCGTGACCCTCACCAACGTGGGCGACGACGACCTCGAGCGCATCGTCGAGAGGCGCCTGGAGCCCATGAACGTGTCGATCCATGCCATCTCCGACGACGTGCGCCGCCGCCTCATCGGCCCGCACGCCGCCCGCGGCAAGGAGGTGCTCGAGCGGCTCTGCGAGGCCGGGATCGAGGTCCACGGCCAGATCGTCTTGTGCCCCGGCCTCAACGACGGCGACGAGCTGCGCCGCACCCTCGACTGGGTCGAGGCGCACGAGCAGGTCACGTCGCTGGCCGTGGTGCCGCTCGGCTACACCAAGCACTCCAAGCGCTTCGACCGGTCCTTCTCGGACGACGTCGAGGCCTCCCGCGCGGTCGTCGAGCTCGTGGCCCCCTACCAGGAACGCGCCCGCCGCACGATGGGCATCACCCGCTTCCAGCTCTCCGACGAGTTCTACGTCGACGCACGAATGGAGGTCC
>CALCDK010000096.1 GCA_937900605.1 uncultured Olsenella sp. | reverse complement strand
GGGGCCCGAGCCGTCGCGCAGCCAGGCGCGGTCGACGCCCAGGACGTCGGCGAGAAGCCCACACACGTCCGCGCGCGGCGTCACCTTGCCGCTCACGTACTGGCTGACCTGGCTCTTCCCCAGGTGCCCGCCGTGCGCCGCGGCCTGGCGGACCAGGTCGGCCTGCCTGAGGCCGCGCAGCCCCATGGCGTGCCCGAGCCTCTCCGCGAACGTCTGGTCCCGCTGGCCCATGGGCCCCTCCTTGGTTCAACTTGGGTCGTCGAATTGAACCTACGCGCTCTCGCAAGTTCAATTTTGGCGAGTATAGCACCCCGGAATTGAACTCACGCGCCGCACGCGCCCGCGCACACGAACCCGAAACGCCCCGTCGCCGACTCCACGTCGCCCGCACGGCCCGTCGCCGCCGTGTCGCCGTGTCGCCGTGGCGCGGGCCCCGCACACCGCTTGGGTATGATTGCCTGCAGCCGGCGCGGTGCGCGGCACCTCTCGCCGACGCGCCCGGAACGCACGTCACGAAGGAGGACCCATGCCCCGAGAGACCAAGCAGGCCAAGGTCGAGCGCGCCGTCGAGGTCTGCCGCCGCCTGGGCGAGAAGTACGGCCCGGTCGAGTGCTTCCTCGACCACTCGAGCCCATTCCACCTAGTCATCTCGGTGCTGCTGTCCGCCCAGACCACCGACGCGCAGGTCAACCGCGTCACGCCGACGCTCTTCGCGCACTTTCCCACGCCCGAGGCCATGGCCGCCGCGAGCGTCGCCGACGTCGAGGACGACATCCGCTCGCTGGGCTTCTACAAGACCAAGGCGCGCCACTGCGTCGAGGCCGCGCAGATGATCGTCTCGGACTTCGGCGGAGAGGTCCCCTCCACCATGGAGGAGCTCGTGCGCCTGCCCGGCGTGGGCCGCAAGACCGCCAACATCGTCCTCAACGTGAGCTTCGGCATCGTCGAGGGGATCGCGGTGGACACCCACGTCAACCGCATCGCGCACCGCCTGGCGCTGTCGCCCAAGACGCACGAGTCACAGCCCCTCAAGACCGAGCAGGACCTCCTGCGCCTGCTCCCCCACGAGCTCTGGGAGCCCGTGAACCACCAGTGGATCCGCCACGGCCGCGACACCTGCACCGCGCGTTCGCCGCGCTGCTCGGAGTGCGTGCTGGCCGACATCTGCCCGAGCTGCGGCAAGCCCGCCGGGGCCCGCTAGCCCGCACGGCGAGAGGCGCCGCGCCGCCGCACACGCGGCCCGGTGCGGGACCTGCGCGCCGTCCCGCCGCCGCGCCCGCGGCCCGGGCCCCCGCGACGCTACAGGTACCGGCCCGTGACGCTCTCGGGACAGGCCGCGACCTGCTCGGGGGTTCCGCAGGCCACCACGCGCCCGCCCCTCTCGCCGCCGCCGGGACCCATGTCGATGACGTAGTCGCAGTTGGCGACGAGGTCCAGGTCGTGCTCGATGACGACGACCGTCGCGCCCGCGGCGACCAGGCGGTCCAGCACGCCCAGGAGCACCTGCACGTCCAGGGGGTGCAGCCCGATGGTGGGCTCGTCGAACACGAACACCGCATCGGACTGCGCGCGGCCCATCTCGCTGGCCAGCTTGAGGCGCTGCGCCTCTCCGCCGGACAGCGCCGGGGTCGCCTCGCCCAGCGTCAGGTAGCCCAGCCCCAGGTCGTGCAGGATGCGCAGCCGGCCGGCCACGCGCCTGAGGTCGGCGCACGCCACCATGGCCTCGTCCACGCTCATCCCCATGAGGTCGGGCAGGCTCGGCCCCTCCCCCGGGCCCTGCCAGCCTGGCGTGGGCCGGCGCAGCCCGCGCGCCTCGTCGGCGTAGCGCGTGCCCCCGCAGTCCGGGCACGTCACATCGACGTCGGGCAGGAACTGCACGTCGAGCGAGATGGTCCCCGTCCCGTCGCAGGTGGGGCAGCGCAACTTGCCGGTGTTGTACGAGAAGTCGCCCGCCTTGCACCCCGCCGCCTTGGCCGCGTCCGTGCGCGCGAACGCGCGGCGCAGCTCGTCGTGGACGCCGGAGTAGGTGGCCACCGTGGAGCGCACGTTGGTCCCGATGGGCGTCGCGTCGATGAGGCAGGCGCGAGAGACGCCGTCCGCCTCGACCGCGCGCACGTGCGCCGGCAGCGGCTCGCCGGCCGCCGCGGCCCTGAGCGCCGGGACCAGCGTCTCGAGCACGAGCGTGGTCTTGCCCGAGCCGGACACGCCCGTGACGGCCACGAGCCTTGCGCGCGGCACGTCGGCGCACAACGGCCGCACCGTGTGCAGACCCGACGTCTCCAGGTGAATGCGCCCCAGGTCGAACACCTCGTCCGCCGGGCAGCGCCGCCTCGTGCGCACCTCCACGCGCCCGTCGAGGAACGGCCCCACGCGCGACTCCGGGCTTGCGCACACCGTGGCCACGTCGCCCTGCGCGACGACGCGCCCGCCGTCGCGGCCGGCGCCGGGGCCCATCTCGATCAGCCAGTCGGCCTGGCGCAGCACGCGCTCGTCGTGGTCCACCATGACCACGGAGTTCCCGTCGGCGAGAAGGTCGCGCACGACGCCCATGAGGCCGTCGACGTTGGAGGGGTGCAGCCCCACCGAGGGCTCGTCCAGCACGTACATGACGCCCGTCGTGCGGTTGCGCACCGCGCGCGCCAGCTGGACGCGCTGCAGCTCGCCGCAGGACAGCGTCGAGCTCGCACGGTCAAGCGCGAGGTAGTCGAGCCCCAGCTCCAACAGCCTGCGCGATGCCAGCGAGAAGGACCCGCAGATCGACTCGGCCATCTCGCGCATCGGGGCGGGAAGCGAGTCCGGGACCCGGCGCACCCACTCGTCGAGGTCCCCGAGCGTCATCCGCACGGCCTCGTCCAGCCCGATGCCCAGCACCTGCGGGGCGCGGGCGGCCGCCGAAAGGCGCGACCCGCAGCAGTCCGGGCAGGTGCCCTCCCGCAAGAAGCGCGCCACGCGGCGCAGGCCCTTCTCGTCCTTGACCTTGGCCAGGGCGTTCTGGACCGTGTAGACGGCGTTGTAGTAGGTGAAGTCCAGCTCGGCGAAGTCGTCGCCCTTCTTTGACTTGTACAGGATGTGGCGCTTCTCGGCGGGGCCGTGGAAGACGATGTCGCGCTCGCGGTCGGTGAGCTCGCGGAAGGGGACGTCGGTGCGCACGCCCATCTCGCGGGCCACCTGCTTCATGAGGTCCCACATGAGCGAGCCCCACGGCAGCACCGCGCCCTCGTCGATGGTCAGCGACTCGTCGGGGACGAGCGAGGCCTCGTCGACCTCGCGCACGATGCCCGTGCCGTCGCAGGTCGGGCACGCGCCGGCCCCGTTGAACGAGAGGTCCTCGGCACTGGGGCCCGAGAAGGCCGTGCCGCACTCGGGGCACACGAGCGGCCGGCCCGCCGCGACCCGAATCTGCTCGCACACCAGGTCCACGCCGGTCACCTGTTCGGTAACAGGATGCTCTACCTGAATGCGGGTATTCATTTCGCAGAAATAAAAGTTACGGTCGCTATCCACCAGGAATTCGATCGTACCCGCGTTGCGGTAGCCCACGCGCCTGGCCAGATCGACCGCGGCCCTGGTCATCCTTTCGCGCAGCTCGGGTGTGACGAACGCGGACGGGCTTTCCTCGATCAGCTTCTGATGGCGGCGCTGCACCGAGCATTCGCGCTCGAACAGGTGTACCACGTTGCCGAAATTGTCCCCGATGATCTGCACCTCAATATGGCGCGGGTTTTGGATGTA
>CALCDK010000095.1 GCA_937900605.1 uncultured Olsenella sp. | reverse complement strand
CACGGCCGTTGGGGGACGAGCCGAGGCCTTTCTTGTGAGCCATTGTGGTACCTGCCTTCTATTGAGGAGCTAGACGAAACTTAAGCGGAAATCTCGACGACCTGGACCTTGGTCAGCTGCTGACGGTGGCCCTTGGTGCGGTGATAGCGCTTGCGCTTCTTGAACTTGAAGACGAGGACCTTGTCGCCCTTGTGCTGGTCGATGACCTCGACGGTGACCTTCTTGTCCTGGAGCGCGTCAGCGTCAACGATGGTCTTGGTGCCGTCGTTCAGGAGAAGGACGGGGAGCTCGACCTTGTCGCCAGGCTGCGCGTTGAGCTTCTCGACGTCGAGGACGTCGCCCTTGGCAACCTTATACTGCTTGCCACCAGTTGCTACGATTGCGTACATGTGAGAACCCTTCATTGCTGGTGTGAGTGCAACATTCCATATATTACTAGCAGCGGATAGACCCGTCAACGACAAGTTGGCTCCACCCGACGCACCGCAAGGGAAAAGGCGGGGCGCAGGCACTGGTCACCCGATGCGCTTTGCCTAGGATAGCCACATGCCCGGGCCGGGCGCAAAAAACTAGAGAGCTTCCACAAGACTACCATCATCGGACTCGTGCCACTGGCCCGTCCTTCGCACGCGCAGCACGTCGTAGGGGTCGAGCCCCGCGAGGCGGCACGCCCCGTCGACGAGCACCCCCGGGCGCAGGGAGCCGGCGTTGGACGAGCGGGTGGCGAGCGCCAGCGAGATCCCGTCGGCACACTCCCCCACCTCCCACGACACGAGCGCCGACGAGACGTCCACGGACTTCTCCTTGTCGCCGCGCAGGTAGGTGAGGGCACCCGCCTCGCGGACGTGGGCGATTGCGACGTCGAGCTCGGCCGGCGAGAAGGGCGCGCCCAGCACGACGACGTCCCACGCGCTGCGGTCGAGCCATGCCTCGAGGGCGGGCATCGAGCCGTCGACATAGGCGGCGCGGACGGGCGCGAGGGCAGGCGGCGTGGAGACGCGCAGCGCCTCGAGCGCGCGGTCGACGTCGACGCGCTCGTCGAGTCGCAAATCGAAGTACTCGTGCGCGGAGCTGGCCCCGACGGGCAGCGCCTGGGAGAACTGGATCCTCATGCGCCTCGCGAAGCCGTTGCCGATCGAGAAGGGCAGCCCGGCGCGGCGGATGCAGCGCTCGACGGTGGCGATGACCTCGAGGTGCCCGAGGTAGGCGAGGCGCTCGTCCTTGCCGTACTCCACGCGCAGGCGCGACAGCGACGCCTTGGTCGGCAGGTCCTGGGGACGCATGAGCGTCGCGAGCGGCTGGGGCCTGGGCCCGGTCTTCCTGCCCATCAGGCACGCACCTCCTGGATGACGTTGTGGACGCCGAGCGTGGGGCACACGCCACAGCCGGCGCAGGACTCCCTCGTGCAGTCGGGCGTGGTCACGCCCTGGCACGCACGGCGCCACTCGCGCTGGAGGAAGCCCTTCTCGACGCCCGGGGACGTGTGGTCCCAGGGAAGGCGCGCGTCCACGTCGAAGTCCTCGCATGCGACGTCGACGAGGTCGAGCCCGAGCTCCAGGGCGGCGCGCTCCCACAGGTCGAAGCGGAACTCGCTGGTCCAGGCGTCGAAGCGGCAGCCGAGCTCCCACGCGCGGCGGACGAGGGCGAAGCCGTCGCGGCCCATCTTGGACAGGGCCCCCTCGACGAGGGAGACCTCGGAGTCGTGATACGAGACGCGGATGGCGCGGTCGTGGACGGCGTGCAGCAGCAGCTGCTGGCGGCGGCGCACCTCGGCGGGGTCGAGCTGGCCCACCCACTGGAACGGCGTGAACGCCTTGGGGACCAGGACCGCCACGGAGATCGAGACGCTCACGCCGGCCTTGCGGCCGCAGACCTCGCGGCCGATCTCGAGGACGCGCTCGGCGAGGCGGGCTATGCCCAGGACGTCCTCGTCCGTCTCGGTGGGCAGGCCGATCATGAAGTAGAGCTTCATGCGGCGCCAGCCGTTGGAGAAGGCGTTGCGGGCCGCGCGCTCGAGGTCCTCCTCGGTCACGTTCTTGTTGATGACGTCGCGCAGGCGCTGGCTGCCCGCCTCGGGGGCGAAGGTGAGGCCGCCGCGCTTGGAGCCGGCGACGGCCGCGGCCATCTCGACGCCGAAGGAGTCGAGGCGCTGCGACGGGATGGAGACGCGGATGCCGCGGTCGGCCAGCGACCCGTTGAGCCGGCCGAGGATCTGCGCGCACTGCGAGTGGTCGGTCGTGGACAGCGACGTGAGAGAGACCTCGTCGTGGCCGCTCTGGGCCAGGCCCGCCTCGCTGGCCTCGACGACCTGGTCGGCGGGGCGCTCGCGCACGGGTCGGTAGGTCATGCCGGCCTGGCAGAACCTGCAGCCGCGCGCGCAGCCGCGCAGGACCTCGACGCTCAGGCGGTCCTGGACGACGCCCATGTACGGCACGATGCGCTGGACGACGGGCGGCGTCGCGGCAAAGTCCTGCACGCAGCGCTTCAGCACGCGCCCCGGGACGTCCTCGCCGGCGCGCGGGACGACGTAGCCCCAGCGCGTGGAGCCCTCGTCTCGGCGGCGCTCGTAGAGGCGCGGCACGTAGGTTCCGGGGACGCGGGCGAGGCGGCGCAGCAGGTCGAGGCGGGAGACGCCCTGCTCACGGGCGTCTCGGATAACGCGGCAAGCCTCGACCACGGACTCCTCGCCGTCGCCGAGCAGGACGGCGTCGAAGGCGTCGGCCATGGGCTCGCAGTTCCAGGCGGAAGGCCCGCCGGCCATCACGATCGGGTCGTCCTCGTCGCGGTCCTCGGCGCGCAGGGCGATGCCGGCCAGGTCGAGGGCCTCGAGCACGTTGGTCCAGATGAGCTCGTGGGCCAGGGTGAAGCCGATGACGTCGAAGGAGGCCAGGGGCGCGGCGCCCTCGAGCGAGAGCATGGGGACGCCCCTCTCGCGCATGAGGGCCGACATGTCGGTCCAGGGCAGGTAGGCGCGCTCGCAGCTCATGCCCGGCTCGGCGTTGACGGCATCGTAGAGGATAGCGACGCCGAGGTTGGGCTGGCCGACCTCGTAGGCGTCGGCGTAGACCATGCACATGTGGAACGGGCCGTCCTGCTCCCCGCATGCGCCCCACTCGTGGTCGAGGTAGCGGCTCGGGTGCTCGACGCGCGCGAGCAGCGGCTCGATGGCCGCGAACATGTTGGTGCGAGGTGCCCTCATTCGTTCACTCCAATGGTCAGGTATCCGTCCTCGGGCTCCGGGGCGCCGAGAAGGGCCGGGACGTGCGGCCCGACGCCGGAGCCGGGGCGAGCGGGGGCCTCGACGCCCGCGGCCGGAGCGCAGGCCACGTCAGCGGCCACGGCGTCCGGGGTGCGGCGCTCCCCCATCGCGAGCTGCAGCGCCTCTCCGACGAGCACCGTGGCGCCGTAGCCGACGCCGGCCTTGACGAGCGCCGAGAGCCCGGGCAGCGCCGAGGAGGCCCCGCGCGCCGCGGCGCGCCAGGCGAGCGCGGAGCCCGCGACGCCAAGGAGGGCCGCAGCACAGGTGGCGTCGAGGTCGCGGCCGTTGGCGCAGGCGACCTCGAGGGCCAGCTTCAGCTGGTTGAGGGTCATGAGCGGCAGGTCCGAACCCGGGATGAGCGAGATCGCGCCGATGGCGGCGTTCTCGGCGGCGCAGCGCGTCACGGCCGCGTCGCAGACCTCGCGGCGGCAGAACGGGAAGCAGGCCGCAAGCGCGAGGTCCTTCGCGACGGCGCCGGCGAGCCAGGACGCGAGAGCGTGCGGCACGGCCTCGGGGCTCGAGGCGAGCACGGTGCCGACGAGCCAGGACGCGCCCTCGGCGACGTCGACGGCGGGCAGGTCGAGCGCGCCCTCGGCGACGAGGGCCACGGGCACCCCGCACATAGCGTAGGCACGGGCGAGGTCGGCGCAGGGGCCCGAGCCGACGAGCACGAGGGCGGCGTCGGGGGCGGGGGCGTCCTCGGGCAGCGCGAGGCCGAAGACGTCCACGCGGCCGTTGGAGCGCTCGCTCACGAGGGCGTCGCGGACGGCGAGCGCCAGCGGCCGCGGGCACGTCGCGTCCACGTGGACGCGCAGCACGAGTGCCTCGCCCATGGAGGAGCGAGACTGCCTGAGCGACGAGAGCAGCTCGAGCGCGCGCCCGAGCGTGACCTTTCGAGCCATGCACAACCCCTTTCCCGCACCGGACGAGCCGGGCGCTAGGCCGCCTTCTGGCGGTGCCTCCAGACGGACTGGACGATGCCGACCGCGGCGAGCTGCGACACCATGGACGACGAGCCGTAGCTCATGAACGGCAGCGGGATGCCCGTGATGGGCATGATGCCGATGCACATGCCCACGTTCTCGAGCACCTGGAAGGTCCACAGCGCGGCGCAGCCGACGAGCACGAGCCTGGCGAACGTGGACTCGGTCCTCATGGCGAGAAGCACCGTCGAGACGATCATCCACGCGAAGAGGCCGAGGAGCAGCACCGAGCCGAGGAAGCCGAACTGCTCGGCGAAGGTGGCGAAGATGAAGTCGGTGTGCGCCTCGGGAAGGAATCCCGACAGGGCCTGCGAGGCGTTGCCGAAGCCCTTGCCGAGGAAGCCGCCGGAGCCGACCGCGACCATGGCCTGGATGAGGTTGTAGGCGCTCTCGGAGTCCGAGCCATACGGGTCGATGAAGACCGTGAGGCGCTTGAGCTGGTACTCCTTGAGGATGTGGGGAAGCCCGTCGATCGAGGAGGTGACGACGACGAACGCCGCGCCGAAGACCACGAGCGCGATCGTGCCGATGACCCAGCGGCGCGGCGCGCCGCTGCAGATGATGATGGTGGCGCCGGCGAAGAAGATCATCAGGCCGGTACCGAGGTCGGTGACCATGATGAGCAGCAGCGGCACGAGCAGGGTGCCGCACATGCGCACGTAGTCGCGGAAGCTCTCGACCTTTCCGTTGTACTGCGCGCACACCGATGCCATGAGGAAGATGACGACGAGCTTGGCCGGCTCCGAGGGCTGGAAGCGCACCGGTCCCAGCGCGACCCAGCCGACCATGCCCTTGGCCTCGACGCCCAGGCCGGGGATCTTGGGCATCACCATAAGGAAGCACGCGAGCACGAACAGCACGCCGGTCATGTTCGCGAGCGCGCGGTAGTCGTAGCGCCACACGATGGCGGCGGCCACGATGCCCAGGGCGATGCCCGCGAGGTGGTTGACGAAGTTCGCG